>CAYVGR010000001.1:0-54483 GCA_964450065.1 uncultured Prevotella sp.
TCTAATAGCGAACGACTTAGTATCGGTTCAAGCATTAGACAATAGAATAGGTATAAAAAATTGTACCGCTTATTAGAAATAATAAGGCAATAACTTCGTGAATTCAGGGAAACTCTCAGAATATTATAGTAACTGAGACAATCCTGAGCTATAAAGGGAAAAATATATGAAAGAGAATATAGATTACGTAAAATGTCCAATATGTGGAAAAGAATATAAATTATTATCAACTCATTTAAAAGCGCATAATTTAACAGTAACTGAATTTAAGATAAAGTATCCAAAACAGTTACTTATAAGTGAAAAAGAAAAAAAACTTAGATCAGATAAATTCAAGATTAAGAATAAAGATAAATCATTTAGAGCTAAGAATTTAAAAGGAATAAGAAGCAGCAGTAAGCATAAAGAAGCAGCAGGAAATACTCTTAGAAAGTTAAATAAGAATATGCCAATAGAAATGAGAAATAAACAAATAGAATCAGTTATAAGATCCAATAAAAGCAAGGCGAGAAGAGAACTAGCTAGAGATAATGGATTGAGAAGATTCAAGGAAGATCCAGAAAAGTTCTTAAATAATATGAATAGCGGAGGAATCAGCAAAAGAGAAACATATGTATTTAAGAATGGGGAAGCAAAGAAACTTAGATCAAATCTAGAAACTAGAATTATAACAGAATTAGATAAAAGACAAATAATATTCACATATGAAACATTACGTATACCTTATATATTTAAAGATATAGAAAGGACATATATTCCAGATATATACATAGAGCCAAATATAATAATAGAAATAAAACCAAAAAATCTTAGAGAGAGTAAGCAGGTTCAAGCAAAAAGAGAAGCTGCAGAAAAAGCAGGGTATAGATATTATTATGTAGGAGCATTATGGGAATTAGATAAAATACCTTTGTAGTGCAACGACTATCGAAATCAGAATTAATTTAGGAATAAATTAAGGGTAAGAGAGTAGAGTAGGACTCAAGCGAGTTCGAAGCGCGGAGCATCTTCATTAACTAGAACAGTTATTAAGATGATGAGATAGTCTGAACTTTACGGTGACGTAAAGAGAATAATCAACAAGCGGATTATTCGTAACATAATTGGGTAAACTATATAGAATACATCTATGGAAATACTAAAGGTTCAACTCAAGGTGGAACAACATTCGCATCTACACTAAACTTACATGCAGTAGATAAAGACTTCACATCAAGATTAGTTAAGAGTGAAGCACACGTAGCAAGCGGAGCTATAACAAAAGTAACATTAGACTGGAAACCAGTTTTACCTAATACTTTAAAATTAACTAAAACAACAGGCGGCGTAGTTACATTATTTGAAGAAAGAAATGGAATGTTATTCAACTTAACTACAGACTTAGCAGTAGCTAACTCCATAGTTGACTTTGGAACAGGTGAAGTTACTTTTGGAGACTTGCAAATAGTTGCAAGCGATATTTTAGATTTCTCATATCAGTACAATAACGAATTTATTGCACCGCATGATATACCAGAAATACAATTAAAACTAACATCAATTCCATTAGAAGCTAAAGCAAGAAGATTAAAAGCTTACTTCGCATTTGAAGCAAACTACGAGCTACAAAAAGAATATGGACAAGATGCACAACAATTACTAAACGCAACAGCAGCTGGTGAAATAATGAGAGAAATAGACGCTGAAATATGCTTTGACTTATATAACGGCGCAGCAGCAGGTCCTGAATTAGTGTTCTCAAGAACATTACCAGTAGGGGTATCATTAATTGATCACTATGACTCATTCGCAGTTAAACTAGAAGAAGGATCAGCTCAAATTAACCAAGCAACAAGAAAAGTATCAGCTAACTTCGCAATATTAGGAACACAAGCAGCAGTAATTGCAAGATCAGTAAGATCATTTGTACCAAGCGGCGTTAAAGCAGCTATAGGACCATACTTCTTAGGTACAATAGGAAATATAAGATTATACGTACAACCAGAATTCGATGTAGACGCATTTGTATTAGGTTACAAAGGTGATAGCTTATTCGACGCAGGATATGTATACGCACCATATATGCCAATTATGACAACAGATATGGTTCAACTAGAAGACATGGGTGGAAGAAAAGGTTGGGCAACAATGTATGCAACAGCACTTCTAAACAACAGAATGTATGCTAGAGGAAGAGTTACAGCTTAGTAAGTAATCAGGTATATACTATATGATGAAATATAGTTATGATGAAATATACGAGTTGTATATAAACCAAAATTTAACAGTTCGAGAAACCGAACAGAAGCTGAATATAGGAAAAGGGTCATTAGCATCATATTTAAGAAAGTATGATATTAAGAAACCCTCTTCCTTGATAGCTTTAAATAGACAAAAATCAGTTAGACAGAAGTACGGTGTAGATAATGTCTTTAAATTAGATACCGTACAAGATAAAATTAAAGCAACAACTTTAGAAAAATATGGAACGGAACATGCGATGCAATCCGAAGAAGTAAAATCTAAACATAAAGAAATAATTCAACAAAGATATGGCGTAGATAACGTATTTAAATTACAATCTATCAGAGATAAAGCAAAAGAAACAATGCTAGATAAATATGCAGTAGAACATTCGATGCAATCTGATATATTACGCAGTAAAGTATTTAAAACAAATAAATCAAGATATGGGAATAAATCTTATTTAGGCTCGAAAGAAAATAGAGAACTATTAAAGACTAGAACAATTAGAGATAAAATAGAGCGCACAAATAAGAAAAGATATGGACATAAACATTATTTTAAAACTAAGCATTATAAAGATATATTAACTAAAAGACATGGAACTTATAAGATCGGAAGATTAAAAATAGATGCAGAGATTAGAGATATCATCCATAACAAAGATAACTTAATCAAATGGATAAATGAGCAAGAGTTTAAAACTGTTAATTATTTAGCTAATAAATTAAGTTATGATAGAAATGCTTTATTAAATAAATGCAAAGAGTATAATATTGAATATTTATTAGATTTTACAAAATCAACAGCGGAACAAGAGATCCGAGAGTATATAGAAAGTAAGGGCTTTAAAACAATATCAACAAGAACTATATTAGATGGAAAAGAGATAGACATATATATTCCAGACCTTAAATTAGGAATAGAATATAATGGAACTTATTGGCATCAAGTAGATTTTGTAGGTAAGAAGTACCATCAAGAAAAATCGATACTTGCAGAAGAAAAAGGGATACAATTATACCATATATTTGAGTATGATTGAACAAATAGTGATAAGAAAGAAAGGATATTAAATCAATTAAATAATTTATTGCATATAAATGATAGAAGAATATACGCAAGGCAATGTCAAGTAAAAGAGATAGGGTCAGAAGTATATGAGTTCTTAGATAATAATCATATGCAAGGAAGAGATAGGTCAAGCGTAAAACTAGGTCTATATTATAAAGAAGAATTAGTATCAGTGATGACTTTCACTAAACCACGTTTCAATAAGAAATATGAATGGGAATTAAGTAGATTTGCAACAAAATCAAATATGAATGTTATAGGTGGAGCAAGTAAGCTATTTAAATATTTCATAAGACATAATAAAGGAAGTATAATAAGTTATTCAGATATAGCTAGAACTTCTGGAAAAGTATATGAAATATTAGGCTTTAAACAAACGCATATAACAACTCCTAATTATGTATGGGTAAAGAACTCAGAAGTATTAAGTAGGTATCAAACACAGATGAGACAAGAAAAAGAAACAATGAGCGATAGAGGTTATATCCAAATATTCGATGCAGGAAATAAAGCATGAGAATATAGAACAGGAGAATAAAACATGGCACAAATTAATGTATCAGCAGTACCAGCAATAGTAACAATTAAAAACGAGTCAACAGAAACAAGATCAGTTCAGTTATACAGAGTAAACACTCAAGTAGCTATACCAGCAGGAGATGAATTAGTCTTACAAGTAAATAGCTCAAACGAGTTATTATTCTGGGTAGCAAAAGGAACAGAACATTTAACAGTTACTTTTGAAGCTGTTGAAGAAACAGAGTAGTCTATTATAAATAGGAAGCTATAGAGCAAAAATTTTAAACAAGTTATCAATAGCAGCAAGTTAAAATTCCTACCCTCCCTATGGTCTTGCTGCTTTGATATTAAATAAAGGGTAGGTAAAAACAGAATACAAGGGAGAACATTATAGAATGTTAGCAGTAATAAAAGCATTAAAAGAAAATAAAATACAGATACATACAGGTGAAGAAGTACAGCTTGGAGTAAAAGATCAATTAATAATAGGAATAGATTCATACTTAACACATTTCTATCTACAGAAACAATCTGACTCAATTCAAGTATCTTTTGAACCTGTTTTTTATCTAAACAAGTTACAAGATAAAAAAGTAACAACACAATCGGTTAAAGAAGTATTAACAGAAGAGGTTAAAACAGAAGAACCTAAAGAAGATACTATAGAGTTAGAGCAAGAAACTCAGAATATCGAAGAAAAAGAAGAGCAGAAAGCAGAAAAAGTAGAAAAACCACAACCGAAAAAAATAGAACCAAAAGAAAAACAAGAGAAGACAGAACCAAAAGAAAAACAGGAAAAAACAGATAGCAAGAAAGAGTAGAAGTACACATCAGGTAGGTGAAGAATGCGTATAGAAGAGTACAAAGAAGAGATATTATCTAAACTTGGTGGAGATGTAGTAGAAGTTGAACTTGAAGAGGTAGGCGGTATCGAGAAACAGATTAATGCTGCTTTAAGAGAAACAGGTAGATATATAAATTTAGTACGATACGCAACATTACCTTATCACAAAGTAATAGATTTAAGCGATGTGGGTGTATCAGCAGTAACTTCCGTGATGCGAACTCAGGAACAAAACACAACTACAGGAAATTTAGATCCAATCTATTTAGCAGCTACTTCATACAAAGGTGGATATAGAGATATGTCTGACTATAGATCGTATTTAAGAATGAGACAAATAAGAAATACATTACAAACAGATCTACAGTATGTATGGGATGCGAACACTAAAAAATTATATATAAATGCTGTTTTTCCACAACCTACGATGATAACTATAGGATATGTACCGCACTTCACGGACGTATCAGAAATATCAGATCCATACTGGACTGATATTATAATGAGATTATCATTAGCATTAACTAAAGAGGCATTAGGAAGAATAAGAGGTAAATATAAACTAAATAATGCATTATATGATATAGATTCAGATCAATTATTACAAGAAGCACAGCAAGAATTAACAACTTTAAGAGAGTACTTGCAACGAAACGCTAATCTTGTATTACCGATAGATTAAAATAGAGGAGAAATTAATTATGCACAAACCACAAGACAATAATAGTCTAATGAACTTTTTGAAAGAGTCTAGAGCTCTTAAAGAAGCAGAATACGAAGTAGTGGACGATGAATTGGTGACTATAACAGAGCCTGTAGAGGATGGAGAAGAGTTAGAAGCTCACCCAGGTGAAGAAATAGAGCCAATTATAGATCCCGAATTAGGATTAGACAGCGATATAGATGAAGAAGAAGTTAAAAATAAATCATATATAGGAAAGAAAGTATCAGTATGTGAGGTATGCGGCACAGTGTTCTTCGCAGATACAGATAACGTGGAAGAACTAGAATGTCCAGTATGCTACACTTCAGGGGATGATCTAACAATAGTTGGAGTTGTTAAACCAGCAGATGAAGAAACAGATGAAGACGAAGAAGAAATGACAGATGATGACTTCGGACCTGACATAGATGAATTAGACTCACCTGAAATAACAGATACAGAAGACATAGACGTAGAACTAGAAGATGAACTATTAGAAGAAAATAAAAAAAGAAGAGTAAGCGGTAGAAGAAATAGAAGATTATCAGAAATGTCTAACATGGAAAAACTAAAGAGAGCTTATCCAGAGTTAAATATCTCAAATCTACCAGAAGGGCGTAAAAAAAAAGTAAAAAATAGAAAAATGCTTGAGCAGAGACAGTATAGAGAATATACATATCCATATCAAGTAGAATCACATGATTACTGAGAAGACGAACCAGATAATGTTATATGGGATGATCCTACGCATGCAGATGACAACTATTATGGTTGGAAATTAATAACAAGCGAGGCATTAGTTACTCAAAATTATGATGAAGATGCAGGCAAGTATTATGAGGTAAGTTGAGCAGGCGCAGATGATTATTATGAAGTAAGTACTTTAAAAGAAGCTAAAGAGTTAGTGAGAAAGTATTATGAGGCCTATGAAGATCTATATAGAAATTTTAAATGGATAAAAGCAACACCATCTTTAACTACTGAAAGCAATAAAAGAAGAGTAAGCGGTAGAAAAAATATTTTAGAATCAGATGAAAATGAAGAATTAGATTGGCATTGAGATTGAGAAGAACATCCGTTACAAGACTTACATAATGAAGCTATGGACAGATTAGATATATGACCAGAGCCTTCTATACAAGGAGATCAGGGAGGAATGGCTTATTATACAAATAAAGGAGATGATACCTTTGCTTGATTTGATTATCAAGATGAAGTCCAATTTATGAACGATCTAACAGATTCATATACAGATATAGAAAGTAATAGAGAAGAAATAATTCAAGAGATAATCCAGTTTATAGTAAGCAAAAAAGATGATCTATATGAAAGTAGAATTAACCGAAAAAGAAGAGTAAGAGGCAGAAGAAATGGTAGATCATCAGAAATGTCTAACATGGAAAAACTACAGAGAGCTTATCCAGATTATGATCTTCTAAACAAAGTACATGAAAACCAAGAATCGGATCAAGGTAGAATCGATACAGCACAACTATCTAAAGAAGCTAAGAAAGTTATTGAAGATTCAATATGAGACTCATATGAATATGGGACAGGACCACATGAGGACGATATTTATTACATATTAGACGAATTAGATGAGCTAGGAATACCTTACAAAGTTGATCAAGTTAAGAAATATTGGCAAGAGTTCTACGATAGTAATGAATATAGATAATAGTTTAGGAGGATCACAACTGCAATGAAAAGAACATATAGACAAATCCGATTAGATAGGATTAAGAGACTAAAAGAGCAAAAAGAGAGGAGCCTAGACTTGGAGATAAATGAAAAACTACTAGATATAATGATAAGTAAATTCTTGCATGAGAATTATAAAAATGTTAAAAGATTTAAACTGGACTCATGTACATTAACAAGAGAATCTAAACTAAAACTAGAAGGTACTATTAAATTCAAATCAGGTAATTCTAGAGTAATAAGTTTCTTAACAGATTCGGTAGATCTTAAAAATAAAAAAATTGAAGTGAGAGCGATATCGGAAGCATTTACAAACTCCAAAGCGTTTAAGTTCACATTTAGAATAAAAGAAAATATGATAAGACCAGAAAAGATGGTATATTACTACACTACAAGATATAAAGGAACACCTTATCAGGTAGAGGGATCAGTATATGCTGATAGAAAGCCAATTAGATAGAAATAATTAAAAGAGGGGGATACTAATGCATAATATATTATTAGAGTTGAAAAGAAATGAGTTAGTATCTCAATCTAGATCTAATATAAGATTTAAAAAGAGATTAAAATCTAGGATACCATCTAATAGTAGAACATATAATAGATTAGATATGAACAAATTGTTCAAAGAAGATATTCTAGAAGTATATGTAGAAGTAATAGGTGAAACAGATACATATGAAGTAGGGATATCTTTCAGCGGCGTTATAGGGGAACTGAAAAGAGAAGCTAAAAAGCAGGGAAAACTAGATCTAAGAACAGTAATAAGAGCAGTAATAAGAGCATTTAGCTCAGAGGATATATATACTAAATGTTCATGCCCTGATTTTAAATATAGGTTTGCATATTGATCTACAATAGATAAATATATCCTAGGGGATCCTGAAATGAGGCCCGCGGAGATAACAAACCCAGAAGGTAATTTAGGCTCTACATGTAAGCATGGATTATTAGTATTGAATAACCAGGTATGGGTATTGAAAGTGGGGTCAGTAATAAATAATTATATAAGATATATGAGATTAAGAAATAGAGATCTATATGATAAGATAATACAACCAGCTTTATTCGATGATGAGCAGGATGATATAGAAAGTATAATTGGTATAGAAGATAGACAAATCAGCATGGATATAGAAGAACCAGAAGCTGAACCAGAAGAAGAAGACATTGAAGAGGAAGATATAGAAGATGATACAATCTAATAATCCTATACTTCAGTTAGAATATTCTAATATGTACGATAAGTATCAAATATCAATTATAAAAAAAGCATATGAAGAAAAATTAGATTATACTAAATTACTTAACCCATTATATGATCTAGCACAAATGAATGAGATATATCTAGGATTAAAGAAAAAACTAAAAGTATACAAATATGCAAATATAGACTTAAACTTCAAGCAAATGGAACAGATAAGAAAAGGCTTGGAAAAAAATAATGATATACTAAAATATATTACTACGAAACAAGACGCAAGAGAAATGCAACAAGTTAGACTGGCTATGGAACAGGGAATAGATCCAAAAAATCTAAGAATAATAGCTAACCCAAAATACAATTTTAGACAAATGCAAGAAATTAGGAAAGGTATAGAAATGGGAATAGATATAACAACATACTTAGATCCTAAACTAACATATCAGCAAATGCAGAGAATACGTATAGATAAATCAAGACACATATAAAAATAGGAGAGTTTAATGGGGTTATTAATAAGAGGAAAAGATAATTTACATAAAAAATTCTTCAAAGAGATGGCAAAACTACTAGGTATAGAGGTCAAATATAGATATTTTATAGATAATTCAAAACATTATACTATACATGCAGAACAGCGAGGTAAATTATCCGAACCGGTGGATATAGACATAATATTTCAAGAATATCCAGATCAAAAAACATTAAGGCAACATGGATGATTCTCTGAGAATCCGGACGATAAAGCATATGTAGCTCAAGTACCTTCAGATTTAATAGGATTACAAAGAGGATGTTATATAGACATACCATATGGAGCAAAGAAGGATACCTATAGAACTTTTAGAATAACAGATATATCTTCTATAATAGTTCACCCAGAAAGCTATTATGTTCGATTAGCGCCAGAGTTTGATACTATAGTACATGAAGTAGATCACAATTATAGTGATACATCGTTTAACTTTATAGATTTCACAGAAGAGGATTAAAATGACTGAGAACATATTTCACAAATTAGCTAAGAAAATAAAAACAGATACAAGTACTTTAGATCAACGCAGATCCCAAAGAAAAGATCAAAGAAACATAAATAGCATGTTACAAGATTTAAAAGAACATGGGTATGATGACAACGCATTAAAGATAATAAGAGCTTATTTACATTTAGCAAGGACTACAAGTGGTGCAAAAGGCGCTGCGTGAGTAGGGCCTGAAACAAACTCATTATACCAAACACTGATAAATAATAAAATATACAATAATAGTGAATTAGCGTTCATAAGTAAGGCATCGACTTCTAATAGAATAGATTTTAAAGATCTACAACTACTATCAGGACTAGAAAATGAACAGCAAATGAGGTACGTATATTATGCGATAATTAAAAGAATACCTATAGATATACTATATGATAATGATGAGCCATTATCTGAAGAAGATATGATAAAAGCCATTGAGGATCACGTATCTAAAAATAAAACCAATATATCAGGCAGACCTGAGAATGTAAAGATTCTAAGAAAAGCACAGCAGCAAGGATATAAGATACAGGGAATAAAAGATTTAGTAGATGATATAAGTTCAGAAGCTTTAGCTGATGTATTATACAGTCAAGCAATTGGATTAGGAACAGATAATACAGATACTTTAATTCAATTAATAAGGCAAAATATATCAGATAGAAGCGTAAGAGATAAAAGAAAGGAATTTGAAGAAGAAAAATATAAACAATCAACAGATACACCGGATCTAGAAACACTTTTAAATACGAGCATAAACGATATAGAAGAAGAATCAAAAAGAAATAGAGAGTAATCATGCTAATAAGAATATATTTGAAAGATGATTATAACAAAGAAGATTTTGTAAAATTCGTAATATATAGAATAAAAAAAAGAATTATAGACAACTTTAAAAAGTTAAATTATGATGTAATTATAAAAAAAATAAACGATAGTAATTTATTAAAACTTGAAGATAAGAGAGAAATAAGTGCAGTAGATATATTTAATCAAGCTTTAAAAAATATAATTTATAAACAAGTAGATGCACATAACTGATTGATAGAGATAGATCCAAATAAAATGTATAGAGATACTCATATAAAACTAATTAATATAATTAAATTATTTGAGTATGGAACAAGTACTTTTAAACCAGTATTATTGATAAGGGAATCATTTAAGTATAACGAAGAGAGAATACACTTAATATATAAAATGTATCAAAGCATAATAGGAGAGTAATGTCAATTTATTTATATGATAAATCCGTAGTGGATGTAATGCGAACATGAAATAGGGATAATATAATATCAATAACATCTACAGATGTATTATTTCCATTCAGAGCAGATGCTAGCGGAACAGATAGGGTAACATTACCCGCTATATCTATGAGTAGGCTAGGGGTAGAATTATTAGCTAATTCTAAAAGACCGATGAATGCGGATGGTTATGCGTATAGAGTGGAGTCTGATAGGACGGGAAAACTAAGAAGCGTACCAATAAGAATAAGATGGCAGTTAGATATATATACAAAAAATAGGCAAGAGAATGATAATTTAGTAAGGGAGATAATATTAAAATTAATAGCACAACCTACATTTGAAATTCCAATACCTTATAACAATGCAGATATATCGCATAAGTTTAATGTGCACATAGCTCCAGATATAGTAGATAACTCTCAAATCCCAGAACATTTAGAAGTAGGGGAATACTTTAGAAGTACATTAGAGATATATACAGATGATGCTTATTTATTCAATTATGTGATTAGGGATAATACAGGATTAGAGATAGAGATTAAATTAGACCAGGAGAATAATTAATGTCAAAAATAACAATAGTCGAACAAGACTTAACAGGTTTAAATGCTATAACTAATACAGAGCATATAGTTTACGTACCAGGCTATAGTGAGAAAGGACCTATCAACGAACCGACTTTAGTAAGGAGCATAGCAGATTTTACAGCATTATTTGGATCAAAGCCTTTTAAATTCAAAAACGGTGAACTTGAAAAATCTTGAATTTATGCGTCAGAACTAATAAGAGCAGGTCTACCTGTACTGTATGAAAGAGTATATGATACCGCTAAAGATGTAAATAACAAAGCAAAATACAAAATAGAAATAGATGGATCATTAGAAGATTATTTTATAGTTGAAGCTAAATACGTAGGATCGTATGGTTTAGAGTATAAAATAAGTATTACATCAACAGGAAGCAATGCAGCAGGAAATCCAACTTATGATGTTACTATAAATAATCGAGTGTATACAAATATAACATTTAATAAGAATGGAGAAAATTATCTAGGAGATCTACTTCGCGGAGATCCAGACGTAGATTTTATAGAGAATATAACTACAGAAGAATTCAACTGGGGTAACGTACAAGTAGCATCTGCTACAAATGCAAAATTTACAGCTAATAATCCGACATCGATAGATATGGATAAAGAATTAGATATAATTAATCTATTAAATGGAATAGATTCACCAATAACTAAATTAACAGATAAGTCATTATATGATGTTAAATTTATAACATCAGGTGGATATCCAAATATAGGAGAGTATCCTAATAGTCCAAATCCAATAGATGTAAGTAGTATAGGATTAAGGATAAGAGATGTGGCATCTCAAAGAGGAGACGCTTTGGGATTAATAGATATGGTAAAAGGTACACCAAAGACAATGTATAAAAGCACAGTTGCGAGTAAACTAGTACCTTCCTTTATAGGCGACATAGATAAGAATAGCTATGTAACTATGATAGCACCACATATTAAAGTACATACAGGTATAACAAATACGGAAGAATGGATGCCAGGATCATTTGCATATCTAATGAGTTTAGGTAACTCAGTTGTATCTAATCCAATATGGTTTGCAGTAGCAGGAGCAGTTAGAGGAAGGGTAAGTAATGTAGTAGAAACTGAATTTGAAGTAGATAGTAGTACATTAAATACTTGACAATTCACGGACCAATGCATCAACCCAATTAGAAACACAAAAGCATATGGATATATAATAGATGGTAATAGAACATTAAACGTTAACCTAGACAAAGATAATGTGAAGAGCTTAGCATTTACAAATATTAGAATAATTGCAAATGAGATTAAGAAAATAGTAGATATGGAAGCGAATAGATTAGCTTATGAAACAAACGATATAATATTATGGAAAAACTTCCAATCCAAAGTAGAAGCAAGACTAGAAGAAATGCAAACAGGAAGAGGGATAGAAGGATATAAATTAACGAGATTAGAATCTCCAAGAAGAGGATTAGTAAGAGGCTCGATTAAAGTGCTTCCAAATGAAGCAGTAGAATCATTTGAAATATTCTTTTCATTAGAAGATCAATTAAGTTAACAAGGAGAGTAATATGAATTTATCAAACATGACACCAGGAACATACCATATAGCAAATAATCCACATTTATTTGAACCACAAAGAAATAATAACTTTGAATTACATATAATGGGATTAGATACTATAGCTACACAAGATAGCACAGCTATAGATAGCGATACGAATGTAGTACATAAAGCTAATGATATAATAAGATTATCAGTACTAAGTGATTCAGTGCCGTCATTCTCACAGAATGTTATCGGAATTAGGTATGGTAACAACGAAGTCAAGTTCGCAGGAGTACCTACTTTCTCAGAAAAGAGTTTAGTAATTAATGATTATATCGGATTAAAATCTAAAGAAGCTATGCTAGCTTGACAGAAACAATCATATGATGTTAGAACACAGAAAGTAGGATTAGCATCAGACTATAAGAAAGTGGGATACTTATTTGAGTATTCACCTAACTATGAAGTAGTGAGATCATGAAAAATAGTAGGACTGTGAATAAGTGATTTAACTTTCTCAGATAACGATTTTGGATCAAGTGATAATAAAACAATAAATGCAACATTACCATATGATTATGCATATTTAGAAACAGAAAACTAATAAAGATAGAAAAAGGGAGAAAATAAATGACAGCAGTTATACAAGAATATATTAA
This sequence comes from uncultured Prevotella sp., assembly GCA_964450065.1. Taxonomy (GTDB): domain Bacteria; phylum Bacteroidota; class Bacteroidia; order Bacteroidales; family Bacteroidaceae; genus Prevotella. The sequence continues at coordinate 13,305 of CAYVGR010000001.1, forward strand.
ATTACCATCTCTTGGAAAATTATATATTCCAGAGATAGATCCAAATATAACAATTAGAGCAGCAAAGACTTCAGAAGAGAAAAAAAGACTAAGCTATGCAAATAATATGACTTATAAAATCTTATCAGAGATTATAGATGCATGTATATTAACAGATCTTAAAATGAGTTCTTATGATATGGCTATAGGAGATTTTCAATACTTATTATATAAATATAGAACAGTATCATATGGAAATATTTATCCAGTACAGACTATAAGTCCATTTACAGGTAAGCCAGTAGCAGTAGATGTAGATCTAGATGATCTAGAAATATATGAATATGGCGATGGATTTGAAGAACAGTTAACAGTGAACTTACCTATGAGTAAAGATATAGTTACTTTAAGGATGTTAACACCAAGAGCTTTAGATGATATATCGGTTAGGGAAGCAGAGATACTTAAAAAGAATCCAAACGCTTTAAAACCGAGTTTTGATTTGACTTTAAAACATTTAATAAAAACAGTAAATGGTCAAGAGTTGAATCCAGCGCAATTGGAGAAATATATTAAAGAGCTATATGTGAGAGATGCAAATATAATTTTAGATACACATGATAATATAAAATTAGGGATAAATCAAGAAGTAATAGCAACATGTCCAGATACAGGACAGATGTTTGAATTCAATATGCCCATCACTGGGGAGTTTCTTAGACCCAACTCATACAGATAATGGAGACTTATACGCTCCATTACGCTTTGAAGCTATAGTTAGAGAGCAGTACGAGTTGACGAGAAATTTAAATACATCGTACAAAGAAATAGATGAGATAACTCCCCGAGAAAGGCAATTGCTAAAGAAATTCTTAGACCAGGAGACGGAAGCAATTAGAGAAGAGCATAAAAAAATATTAAAAGGAAGAAAAGATGGCTAGAAGAGCGGACTCAAATAGAAATACTAATTTAAGAAACTCTATTAACGAAGAAAGTAATGCTAGCCTTTCCTATGCTAGCTTACAGGATTTTGAACGAAGATTAAAAGATAGAGAAAGAATAGAAAGAAAGTATAGAAAAAGAATAGAAGATTTTACCGAGAAAGAAAAAGAAGAAGTTCTAAAGCGATATAGTAAAAAAGTAGAATCAGAATTTACCTATCAAGCTAAGAAATTCACAAAAAACATAGCAAGTGGATTATTGCAAGCTATGGGAAATACAGTAGACATAGCTACAGATGGAGTCAGAAAATATTTAAGTACTTATCAAACTGGTTTTACTAATATAACAACAAGACTTATAGGATCTGGGAAAGATTATAATAATATACTTAAATCGATACAGCAGACTTTAGGTGGTACAAGAGCTACAAGCGTTTCTCAAGTATTGACGAACCTAAATAAACTAGTATCTCAAGGTATATCTTATAATGTAGAGCAAAGATCCTTTTTATCTTCTATATCAGAGAAGATTGCAGCAACATTTGATGCAGCAAATGGTACATTAACAAGATTAATAAGATTAAATAGGACGGATATGACTGGAGCTTATTTAGGAATGGAATCAGCATTGACCAAGTTCTTTAATACTCACTTTAGTGATACTAGTTTCCTAGCATCAGGATTAAGCGAACAAGTGAGTAATTTAATCTACTCAGCAACAGCTCAACTAGGAGCTCAAGAAGGGGCAGCTTTAGAATATCAAATTCAAAAATATTTAGGATCATTCTACGCATCAGGAGTATCTGAGAGCACTATAACTAATATAGCAAGTGCCTTAGGAGCTTTAGGATCAGGAGATCTAACAGGATTAACAAGCAACGCACCTATGATGACGTTATTGACAACAGGTGCTAAGAATGCAGGACAAAGCTTATCAGATATACTAATCGGAGGATTAACAAGTGATTCTGTATCTCAGATAATGCAAGGGATATATACCCAGGCTATGCAGATAGGTAGAAGTGGCGATAACGTATCGCAGCAACAATTAGCAAGCATGTTTGGAATGAACATAACAGATTTAAAAGCTATATCTAACTTATCAGATACTCAGTTACAAAATATGAATAGAGCTAATATGACATATGGAAATATGTTAGATGAATTAACTTTAGAGCTAGGCAACGTTAGATCAAGAACATCTCAAGTAGAGATGATAGAGAATATCTTAGATAATGTATTAGGTCGAGCAGGTCACTCTATAGCAAGTAATCCAGAAACATTATTAACTTATCAGATTTTAGACAAATTAGGATCAATAAATATATTTGGAACAGATGTTGTAGGAGTAGGAAAGAATGCTATTTTAGGAATGGGCTTACTTTCAAATATTCCAGAGATGATAGGAATGCTAAGAGATGATGGTTTTGGACAAGCAGCATATGTAACTGGTGACGATACATCTATGACTATGAACACCATAATGTCACAATCAGCAAGTGAATTAGAAATAGTAGCTAATCATACAGCACAGACTAATACGCATCTTCAAGACATATTAGAAGAAGTAAGGAAAGGTAATCAACAATCAGATCAAGCGACATCATCAAGTTCAGATAATTTAACTGGTATAACTATGAATTCAGCTTACGAGGAAGGATAGGTAAATGAAAATAAAGTTAAATGATAATAACATATATACAGATTATATAAAAACGATACTACAGGATAATAATCTATATAACTATACAAGCGATCTATATGATCACTCTACACACCTGTCTTTAGTTAAATATCTAAATCACTTAAAACAGGAAAAAAATATAGACTTATTTGATTTGATTAATTTAGCAGATAATAATTATTTAAATAAGTACAAGATAGAACAAGTTTTAGTACCGGAAGAAGAGCTAACCGAAACAGAAGAAGAACCAGAAGAAGAATCAACCGAAACAGAAACAGAAGAAGAATCAGAAGAAGAACCTGAACCTAAACCATATTCTCTAAAATATAGGATGAGAAGATTAAAAAAAGAAGATAAACTATTTAAGATATATAAAATACCGGTAAGTTGAGATATAGGCGAATTGTATAACACAGCAACTTTTACAATAAAGTTAGATTCATTAAAACAGCCTGTCATTGTAGCAGGCGTAGGTTACAAAAACAATAAGATAATAAATAATAAAATATATAATCCGACTACTTACTATAATAAACAATTAACCGATAGTATAACAATAGAATTTGAAATAAAGAGAGAAGATGAAGATGGGAATAGATTAAATGCTGAAATATTAGATAACTTCTATCTAATAGTGAGTACAGCTAAAGATGTAAAAGATATAGTAGTAACCAAAGGACAGGTAGAGATAGATGCCTTTAAGTTTATATCGGATACAAATAATCCCATATTGTGTGATAGCAAATTAATAGAATATATGACTAATATGATAATTCACGAAGGCAGTGATATAGAGGATATAATATACTTTCAAAAAATACTAAGTAGCCCAGAGTTCAGGATAAAATTTAACATGGGATTAGAGAATTATAATCCAGGTGAATATGATGACATAATGATTTCATTTATAAGCGACTTTCAAGAAAAGTATGTTAAGACATCATATAGAAAAGGATATATAGATAAGGAAACAGAGAGAGAAATAAGAAGTATAGAATAGGAGGCAGATGTATTGAACTTAATAGAGAATTATATATACTTTTACCATTTAGATAAAGTATGCATATTGCCACTATATCCAGAATCGGTAAGTGAGTCAATATCAGCTAATTTCAACACTACCTCAATCTTAGGTAGATCAGCTCCCCTATTCACATATGCAAATTCAGGACCTAGAACCCAGACTATAAGTATAGATTTACATAGAGAAATGCTATATGGAGTAAATATAACTAACTCAACATTTATAGAGAATATTAATACAGACACAGTTATAGAAGAGCTTATAAAAACAATGCAAGCTGCAGTTTTACCTAAATATACAAATATAACCAAAACGATAAATCCTCCGATAGTAGCAATGAGGCTAGGAGATGAGTTATTTATAAAAGGTATAATTAGAAACGTATCAACAACTTTTAGAAAACCTATAGTAAATAACAAATATCAATTATGCACTATAAGCTTCACAATAGAGGAGTTCGAACCATATGATGCGGAAGCAGTTAAGACTATTGGATTTTACAGAGGGTTTGATAGAAGAATAGAATCAGATCATACAAGGAGATATAATCAATTATGATAAGATATGATACAAATCTCAAAACATACAACTACCTATCTAGATATCAAAACCAAAGAACCTTATACAATAATAAAGATAAAAAAAGATACTATGAAACATATACACCATTAAGCAAAAAAATAGACAGGTACATAATACATAAGGTAGATGAAATGGATAACCTAGATAAGTTATCTCTAAAGTATTATGGCACTCCATTATATTGGTGAATAATAGCGGATATAAATAACATAGAAGATGTATTTAATCTACGTAAAGGACAAGAATTAATAGTACCTTATCTAAATGAGATAGCGATAGGAGAATAAAATGAGAAATATAGTATCATCTATGAACAGGGTAGAGACCCCATTCATATCAGTCCAAATAGGAAAATATATATTAGGTGCTTTTACTAGGGAGATTGATACATATTCACCTAGTCCTAGTAATCTATCACATACTAAAGTAAATATAGATTTCCCTAATTATGTGCAATCACTAAACGTACAAAAAGCCGCAAATGGGTTAGCTAATATATACACATTGAAACTAGTAAATGCAGTACAGCCTGGCACAGATCCGAATTTTATAGATAAACTATTATCTAGAGTGAGAAAAGGAAGATCTATAATATTTAATTATGGAGATATGGCAGCTGTGGATTACGCCTATAAGCAAGAAGAAGCTATAATAACTAAAGTAGACGTAAGATTAAATATGACAGAAATAGAATACACTATAACAGCTTATAGTAATTCATTGAAGCAGAAAAAAACAAGGTTCACTTTTCCAGAAAGGTATAATATAAGACCAAGTGAATTAATAAAAGAAATTTTATATGATAGTAGATATAAATTAACTGATTTATTTTGAGGATTGAAAGACAGAGCAGTATTAGATACTCACAACTTAATACCAAACGATGATGCTGTAGTTTCACTAGAAGCTCGAGAAAATATATCAGCTTTGGAATATATAATATATCTAGTAAATAATATGAGATGGATAAACAATATAGGACCCAATAAAACAAGTGTATATAAGATAGCTATAATAGATACTATTGGAGATACTATAAGAGGTCCATATTTTAGAATAAGCAGGGTACAGACTTCGGATGAAAATGTAGAATCTAATACAATGCAGTATCTGGATATGGATATAGGATATCCAAGTCAAAGTAATATAATATCATTTAACGTAAACGACGATACAGGGTATTCCATATTATATGATTATAATGAAGAAGTTAAAAAAGATTCAGTTATAAGCTATATAGATGATAATGGAGAAATAGTAACAGAAAGATCGAATACTGTACTTAGCAAAGAAGTAGCAAGAAGAATCCATGAGTCAGATAGAACGTGATGAGCTAATATGACAAATTATCCTATTAAAGCTACATTGGTTGTAAAAGGTCTTTTAAGAAATATAGAATTATTATCTAAAGTAAAGATAAATGTTCTATTTTATGGACAGAAGCATCATTATTCTGGTATATATATGGTTAATAAAGTTAGCGATAGTATAAGTGAAAATGGGTTTAGATCAAGTTTAGAATTAATTAGAATAAAAGGGATATCATATGAGATTAACTAAAGGTATAATAGTATCTAAAGAAGGTAATTTATATAGAACAAGAATACCATTACTGCATGGAATTAAAAACCAAGCAAATAGTACAGATGATCAATATTTACCATTAGTGCCTTATTCCACTGTATTAAATATAGAGAACACATTGAATGAAGGAGATATAGTGTACATATCATTTGAAGAAGACATGACAGATAAACCAGTTATACTAGGCCAGCTAAAGAAGCAAAATAGCAGGACTGATAGTAAGGGTAAGTTTAATAGTATAATAGCAGAAGGGTATGCTAGATTACCTGAAGATACTATAATAGGAAGTATAACATATAGCGATTTATTAAAAATGAAAGAGTTTATAGACAAATTATAGGACAATATATGGCTAAATCATTTACACATCCAAATATGATAAGTAATAGAACAGGTATGTTCAAAGAAAGCACACATAAAGAATTAGTAATGCAGAATATAAAATTATTACTAAATACTTCAAAAGGAGAATTTTTTGGAGATCCTTTCTTTGGCACTTCGATAAGGAAGTTATTATTCAATCCTAATGATTTCGTAATAAAGGATCTAGTTATAGATGATATAGCATCCGCAATAGCTCAATACGTTAAAGAGGTAACAGTTAATAGATCAGACATAAGAATAGAGCAAGATAAGAGAGGTGTAATTAATATAAAATTTCCAGTCTATTACAATATAGATGGAACAAATAATATATTAAGCATATCCATAGTGAATGAGGGATAAATATGACAATAGATAACAACAAATCATATACTAATAAAGACATGGTAGCTATATATGATGAGTTACTAACAGTGATTTCATCATTAACAGATAAGTGGAATCCATCTAACGAGGCAGACCCAGGAGTAGTCTTAACGAAACTTATGTCAATATTAGGAGATAAACTTAATTATAACATAGATAAAAATATACTAGAATTATTCCCAGCTACTGTTACTCAAAATAAGAACGCTAGGCAGATTTTTAATCTAATAGGATATAAAATGAAATGGTACCAATCCGCTTCTTCTATAATAGGATTAAAGTTAAATAGTAGTCCAATAGATGATGTAGTAGTTCCTGCCTTTACTACATTAACAAGTGTAAATGGTACAGCTAGATATGTAACTCAAAAAGACGTAACATTGTATAAAGATGTAATAGGCGAATATCCTATAGTAGATGTGCCGGTAATAGAGGGCGATTTAATTACTTTAGATAGAGTAGACTTAACACAATTAGATAGGGAAAATAAATTACATTTAAGTGATTTAAGTATATCTGAGAACAGTATAGATATTAGAGATTATGGAGCTAAAGTAAGCGATTGAATACAAGTAGATGATATAACATCTTATCCTTTAGGCACTAAGTGTTATGAATTTACAGTAGATGATAAAGAAACAAGTTGTTACCTAAGATTCCCATCAGATATAAATACATTATCTAGTGAAATAACAATTAGGTATACAATATCTTCAGGCGAAGATGGTAATATCCCAGCTAATACGTTAACAAGATTTGGGGACCATGTAGTAGTGTCTGGAACTAATGTAGAAGCACATATAGATATTATACAACCTAATGCAATAAATAATGGAGCTTATCCAGAGGATATCAATACAGCTTATAAGCAATCAAGGCATTATATCAATACTTTTGATACATTGATCACAAAAGAAGATTATTACAATTTTATAAAGAGAGCTAAGATAGGAAGTGAGCATATAGTATCTAACGTTGTAGTTGCAGATAGGACAGATGATTTAAATAATTCTTTAGAAATGATAATACTAGATGGGGAATTAGAGAGGACAGCTCATTGATACTCTAGCAGTGATACAGGTACCGAAACAAATAATAAATTAACACCATTTGATATAGTGCTATACTTATTGCGAAACGGGAACACATACAAAGAATCATTTAAACTAGAATTAGCAGATGCTATAATATTTCAATTAGAGCAGTATTTAGGTAACGCTAAAGCTATTAATCTAAATCTACGCTTACCAGAAGCAGTTAATGATGAAACACCTTTATTGTTCAAAGCTAAATATGAAGTGAAAGGAAGTTTAATAACAAATAAAAAAGTAACGGAATCAGAAGCTGAGGAGATACAGCAGAACGTTATAAATGGGATACAGCGAACCTATTCATCTCTAAATGTAAATTTTGGAGAGCGAATTGATTATGGGCAACTAGTAGAGAATATACAATCATTCGATAGTAGAATAAAGCATGCAGTTATAGATCCAGTTAAATATGACATAGTTAAAATAACTAGAGATAACACAGAAAAAGAATTAACGGATGATGATAAGATAGATCTGCTAGCGAAAATGATAGCTAGGGGAAACATACAGTATTATGAGTTTGAAAGAGATTTACTACATAAGCTAAATAACGTAGAAGAAGATTATTTAGATGATATACAATCTATACAACCTTTATTAGATATAAATTTAGAACAAGATAAAAAATATACTATTAAAAGTAACGAAGTTGTAACATTAACAGCACCAAGAATAAGCGAATCGCGAGTATGATCAACAGCAACAATTCAATTTGAAGCTACTGAATCTGGAAAAACAATCCCAGCAGATACTTTATATAAGATCGAAGATGATGAAAAAATAATTATTTCATATAAAAACCAGCAAGGTGAATATGATTATGAAGAAATAGAAAGTGGTAAATTGGTTAAGAGCTCTATAGAGATTAAACAAGATGTAGATAATGAAATAAACCATGAAAACCGTTTTACATTGTATAATAAAGATACAAGAACATTGAATGTAGGGACAAGATATTATACTAATTTTGTAAAAAAAATAACGCCTGGAGATCATATTAGATTAAACTTTAATGAGACATTTGCTTACTTCGACTCAAATAACGAAAGGATAGTATGCCCACCTTATTCTAAAATAAAGAATATATCTGAAACAGATATAACAATAGGAGTTTATAATAATGGTACTACTATACCTAATCAAATAGAACTATCTTTAGATAAGAAACTAGAGTTAGAGATATATAGCAGTATACAAGCAACTGAAAACTATGACATAAAGCTATTAACTGGTAGTGAAATATCTATAAAATCAGATGAATATACTTCACTAGATGGTAAAACAATACAACTAGTAGATACTCAAGGCAAGGCAAAAGAGTATAGTATAACAGAACTAGAGGATGATTATGAAATTATATCTAGGTTAGATATGTTTTCATATGCTAACGAAAGTATAAGACTAGTAGAAGAAATAGAGATAGATGAAAATGAAAACGAAAAAGTTATTAAGCAACATAAAGTAAAGGTAGAAACAGATTCAGAAACTAAAGTAATAGAACCAAGCGCAACAGTTTCGCATATAGCTATAAATAAAGACGTAGCTTTAATTGGCGGAGCTCCTATTACATATAGGACAATTGCAACAAGCTCAGAAGGACCGATTAATAGAGGTCTAGATGATATAAAGATAATATCATTTAAAGAACATAAGATAGAAACCAATGAAGATGATGAGCTTATTCAAAATGGGACAGAGGTAGTTGGAGTTAAGTACTTTAGTACTACAAATAGGTTCCAAGTAGGTAATACATATGAGGAAGGGGCAACCCCAGCATCTTCGAAGATAAGTTTATCATATAACTTTAAAGAGGATGAAAAATATTTATTAACTATAGGGTTTGATTTAAAAAGATCAACCGATCCATATACTGGTACAGAAGTTAAAATATACACAATGACTAACGACACACCTGATACCCCCCTATTAAGAGATATTAACATAGGTCCTGGAAATAAGAACAATTTAAACAAAACATATATACTAGAAATAGAAGGAGCAACTAATAAAAATAAGGTAATTATAGAAATAGAAAATCAGTACCATACATTAGATATAATTGTAAAACAAGAAATAGATAAAATAACAGGTACTAATAAATATATACAAAAAGAAGGATTTACATCTCAAGTAGAGGAAAGATTAGAGAGATATTCTACCCTGATAGGACATGATTTTAATTATGGACATAAAGTAAACTCATTGCAGAGGGTAGATAATGCTTTAGACTCAGAATCCTGATGAGATATTAACCATCTATATAATAAGTATGTAATACCTGAATATGTGTACCCAGAGCAAGGATATGATATAGTAGTAAATAAATATAGTATAGAGGAGTAATTATGATAAAAATAGAAAAATTATTACCTGATATATACTATAAAGAAAGTAGAGATTTTAAATTATTCTCAAAGCTATTAGAGATAGTTGTTAATTCAAGCGATCTGAATATTAAAAATATGGTAAATATATTAAATCCAGAATTAACTAAAGATTCATTTCTGGATATATTAGCTACAGCTTTAAACTATAAACCTAAGAATAACTTTTCAAATGATGAGTTAAGGATAATATTAAATAATTATTTATATCTAATTAGACATAGAGGCAGCAAAGAAGGCATACAGCATGCTATATCATTAGCTCTAAGACTAAATGACTCTATAGGTGAATATACTTTAAATATAACAAACTTTCCAGAAGATTTTACAGATAGAGATTATTCTAGATCTTATATTATTACAGTTTTAGTATCAGAAGAAGTAAATATAAATTACCTAAGAGAGTTTCTAGAGATCGTAAAACCAGTAGGGTACACTTTCCAGATAGAATTAGACGCATCATCGAGAGATCACTTCAGTACTATTCAGCCAACAGTGCAAATCATAAAACAAGATAAGCATAAGATAGATTCTGCAGAACATATATATGATTTAGGATATGTACCAAGCTCAGATGAATATGGTGATTACATAGAAATAGGAAGAGAAGAAATTCAAGGAGATCTAGAACAAGATGAGTAAAAAAATAAAAAATAAAAACACTCAAGCTAATATAAGAAATAATTCTACAGATATAATAGCTAACGTCACTATAGAGAAGATAGGAAAATACAAAAGTAAACCAATTAAAGTTAGAAACAATGTAACAATGAACTTTTTGACCGGTTTAGCTAGATTTGCTAGAGGTGATTTTAGATCAGAAGTGAATTTAAGTAATAATTACTTACCTATGTATTTAGGAGTAGGTAAAGGTAAATGGGAAATAGGTAATGAACCTATAGCTAAATGGAAAACGTTAAAAGAAGAGATCGATAGACAGTGGAGATATGAAGCAAGTCCGAACACTATAAGTATAGATACGGGAGATGACACGGCTATCACTTTAGCTATTATGTCTTATATTCCATCTCAGAGTATAGTTGGCGAAGAGATAAAAGAACTAGGATTATTTAGTAGTAGGAACTTTGGAACTGATACATTATTAGCTAGAGTAGAACTAGAGGATAGTATAGTATTAAGTGTAGGGGAGTCCTTACAAGTAGATTGACAGATAAAATTTGGAAACGCAACGGAGTAATAAAATATGAATTATAACAGCGGTAATATAATAATATATCCAGCATCAAAAAGAAATAAAGAAAATTATCCACATTCTAGGATTAGCACTGAGAGGACTATAACATCAAATATTAGATCTTTAGTATCAAGAAGCTTTATAGTAGATGGATTAGAAGCTACATTATCCAGTGGTATAATTACGATATCACAAGGATCATTTATACTAGGTGGATATAATGTAACTACATCAGAGACCATTGACTATGAAATAAAAAACAATGACGTAGGCAAGTACTTATCCCTATCATTGAAAGTTAGGTTAAGCGGTAATGGAAATGATGAATTAGTGGGATATGATTCAGATACATCAGGACTTGATTCAACTAATGGGAAGTTTTTAGGATTAAAAATAAAATTATTAGATGACCTAGACCAAATAGTAGAAGAAGATAAAACAAATCCGCAAGCTACCTATATAGAATATTCTATACCAATTGTTAAAATAACCGATAGTGGTATAGAGCAGCTAGAATATACAGATAGTAAAAGATTATATGAGATGAGATATGATGCAGACGATGTATATATTAATAATAGCTTTAATCACCAACCAACTAGCACGGAGCAATCATTATCAGAGTATTTAAGAAAGTATATGTTTATAGATGATGGAGAAGCATAGAATGGTAAAATTAAATTATATATAAATAACATATAAACTTAAACCTAGGTAATTAATATATTAACCTAGGTTTTTACCTGTCTAGAACTATTTTAAAAAAATTAGAGAAAACATTGAATTTAGTTGATTAAAATATTTAAATATACTATAATTAATTATAATAAATAAGAGGGAGGATTAAAATGAAAAAAATAATAATAAACAATGTTTATAAAGATATTAATATAAACATTAATCTTTACTACAATGATTATGTAGTAAGTGACGATGACACAAAGTTCTATGGTACGACATATGCCAGAACTTATACCAACTTTGTCAGCGCTAAAAGCGCAAGACAAAACTTTGGTAAAATATTAGACTTTTACGGGATAAGCCACAACCCGTTAAAGTTTAATGAAAACTACAAGTATAGGTTACAGGTTATGCATTTAACCTTTAACCAATATTATTATGTTGTTGATAAAAAAGAAATTAAAGGAGGATAGATATGATAAGGCGACGTAAAATTAAGAGTCTAAAAGAAAGCTTATATAAGAAAGATTTACAAATTAGATTATTACAACGTAAGGTAGAAGAATTAGATAATGCTTTAAAATACGATAAATTTGGATGCTATTCAAATTACATGTTCGACACTACATTAAATAACTATTTTAGATCAGTGGAAAACTTATCGAAAGATTATAAAGGAATAATATATATAGATGTAAATAATCTAAAGATAGTAAATGACACAGAAGGACACTTAGCAGGGAATAGATTACTTTCATCTATTGTAGATACATTAAGAGAAGCATTTGAAAATGTATTTAGAATAGGTGGAGATGAGTTCTTAATACTAGTTAAGCATGAAGAGAGCATACCTAAAAGAATGAGACTAGATAAAAGATTTAGTTATGGATATGCTAAATTTACTAAGAGCGAGATAGATAAAGAAATTAACTGGTTTATAAATAAATCAGAACAAGCGATGTATAAAAGAAAAAATAAATAACATCTAAGGAGAATTTTTCTATGACAAATAAAGAAATGGAACAATTAATTAATTTTTATAAGGATTGCAAAGGCTTAAGTAGGGAAACAAAAAAATACATGATACAAGACCTACAGAATAAAATCGAAAAAAAGCAAGAGGTAGAAGCAGGAAGAACTATGTAAATAAAAGGAGAGAGAGAATGAAAAGAGATATAATGTACGGTGTGGAGATGTATGATAGAATATCAGATGAAACATTTGTATACGCATATAAGAAAGAGAGGAAAAAATTATTAGAAAAGAAAATAGATATATATAAAAGTAATCTCGCTAAATTGCCAGATATTACAAAAAGATTAAACGCAAAACAGAGAGAAGACTTTAGTAAAAATCAAATAGAGATACATTACGTATTTGAGCATTGTAAACATGTTATAAGAAATGTTAAGACTATACTAACGGATCGAGATCAAAGAAGATACATAGAGGGCTCGAATGGAGAAAAGATTATACTACTAGACAGACTATGGAGTGGTTTTTAAACTATGAAAGTCAAAAGATTGCGTAAGCATAGTAAGGCTATTCGATTATTAGAAAATGAACAACAATTAAAAGCATTTATAGATAGTTTATTAAGTAGTAGGAAAAATATAAAGTATAGCTATAGTCTAAGTAAGTCTACTAGAAGCATATATATAACATTTAAATTAAATGATAGTTCAGTTTCATTAAGATTAAGTGATCACAACTCCAATAAAAATATAAGATATCTGTACATAGGAAGTACAACAAAGGTATATACTATAGAAAGACAAATAATAAAAATATTAGATCAATTAGAAGTAAAAGACGTTATAACAACATTAGGGAGGATATAAAATTGAATAACATTATAGAGTATTTAAAACAAAAGCAGAATAATAGAATTGGAGAAATAGAAAATAAATTATATAAAGAACTAATAAATTTAAGACAACCGATAGAATCTCCAGGTATATTAAACGAACAATCAGGAGGGAAGGAATAATGGCTTACACAGCAGAAGAAAGAGAGACAACTATTGTATATGGGGATTTAGACACCGTTGCAACAGTTTACACTTGTAATAGGGTACTAATGAATAAACTAGCTAAATTAGAAGAAGAGCATCCAGAAGACTTTAATAAAATAGATGAAGTAGAAGGAAGCTCAGTTACTTATGAGGTGTCAAAAAACCTAATAACTATCAGAGCTCCAAGAAGAGCAAATAAAGTTAAATTAACACCAGAACAAAAAGAAGCAAGAAGACAAGCATTTATTGAAAGAATGGCGAAAGCAAGGGAGGCAAGAAAAAATGGCAACAAAAATTAAAGGAGCATGATTGAATGATGCTCAATGTCCAATATGTCAGAAAAACTACACATTAGAAGAAATATTTATACCTAAACCTTTTTTTGAAGGCGATAGGGAAGAAATTTATGAATGTGAAGAATGTGCAACATTATTAAAGATAGATGTAAGCTTAAAATTAAGAGCAACCCCTATTGGAGAATTAAGGGAAGATGAAACAGAAATAATATTAGATGAAGAACTAGTAGAGCCTGAAATAGAGCTCGAAGAAGAATAAAATAACCGAAATTGGGAGGAATAAAAAATGGATATTTTAGCAATAGTAACAACAATTTTATTAGTAGTGTTTTTAATACTGTATATAGTTAAATTAAAGGTAGATAATAAAGAACTAAAAAATGAATTAGAGATCTATGGAAGCGTTATAGAAAATAGAAATAGAGAAAGAGATCTAAGAAGAGCAAAGAAGACAGCATATCAAAGAGAATATAGAGCAAGAAAGAAAAGAGAAGCAGAAGCATTATTAGAGAACAATAAAAACATAGATGTGTAGAGTAAAGGTATGAATAAAAATATAAAATTTGAAGAACTGCTAGAAAAGCAATACGTGATAGAAAGAGTACCTGAATTAGATACATATGGAACAGGTGGAGCAGGACTTCTGGTGAGAGCCGGTATCAGAGTATATAGTAGAGAGAAAAGCTATTTTAAAGATTACCAAATTAAATTTAGCTGGGCCGGTTATGGCAACTGCACTCAAGAATTAAGACATTATAATAATGAATATCTGGATCACCATATTGAGTACTTCGAAGAAGTCAATAAATGGTTAGATAGATATAATTTAATACCTGTGAAGATTTAAATTAAGATAAATAAAAATATAGAATAAGATCAAATAGATCTAACATAAAAATGGGAGATAACTATGAAAGAAGAAAAATATGGAGTAGGATACCCAATAATAGATTGGCTATCTTATCGATACAAACTTAATCTAGTAGATTCAAACAGACCTAATCCTAGAGAAAATGAGAGAAAAGGAAATATAAAACTTAAAGGCAAAAAAATCCTTAAGAATAAAAAAGTAACTATTCTAGTTCAAAAAAATGCCTATGGAAAAGATATGCGATATATCTCAAGAAATACAGATAGTACCTATGATTTAGAAAAAGGTGTGATGATGGCATTATTATTAAGTGAAGGATATACGTATAAAGATATAAAACAACTTATTGATAGATCCAAAGACATCCCAGGATAAAGAGGTTAATATATGTATGAAATAATAGAAAGAGATACTATAAAGTTACCAGGTATAACTTCTTTATTCATCAATATTCCTTATAATAATGAATTATTGAAAAAATTAAAAACAATAAGTAGGACAAAATATTATCATAAAGATAGTAAGGAATGAGAGTTTCCATTAATTAATTTTAAGGAAATCTTTTTCCTATTAAAAGAACATGGAAATGTAAAAGTAAGTTTAAAAGATATTAATATAGATTATGATATTAGTATTCCAGAAGATTACGACTTTATATACGAGCCTATGCCACATCAATACGAGGGCATAATGAGAGGATTAAACGATAAGGGATGAATATTAGGAGATGATCCAGGACTAGGAAAAACATTCCAAATAATACATATAGCTGGAATACTAAAAAAGTTAGGATTAATCAAACAAGCTCTTATAATATGCGGCACAGCATCTATTAAATGAAACTGGATAAAAGATATCGAGAAGCATTCTAATGAAAAAGGTATAGTATTAGGCACGCGCTATAGGAAGAACGGTAAGAGAATAAATGGTACTATACAAGATAGGATAGATGATCTATCTAACACTGAGCCTTTATTTCTCGTAACGAATATAGAGACGCTTCGCGATGATAGATTCATAGAAGCAGTAAAGAAAAACACAAATATTAATTTATGTGCTATAGATGAAGCCCACAAAGCTAATAATCATAAGAGCTCAAAGCAAGGTAGAAATTTACAAAAATTAGATCATTTCGAATATAAAATACCAGTTACAGGTACTTTAATTATAAACAACCCATTGGATCCATATGCTATGCTAAAATGATCAGGAAATGAGAAAAGCAATTATTCAACTTTTACAAACTTCTATACTAAATGATTAGGTAGGAATTATTTTGGAATACCAGAATTTGAATATAGGAACTTAAACGTATTACAGGATCAATTAAGCAGAGTTATGCTTAAAAGGAATAAAGATATATTAGGGCTTCCACCTAAGATATATTCAGAAGAAATAGTAGAAATGGGAGAAGATCAGCAAAAACTTTATGAGGACATAAGATCTGGAATAATAGATAATTTTGAATTTAATTTTGAAGAATTATCTGCTCAAGCAATAATAACAAGATTGAGGCAGATAACTTCTTTCCCAGGAAATATTACAGATAAAAAAATACCATCAGCTAAAGTAGATAGAGCAGTAGAGTGGGTAGAGTGGATAACCGCCCAGAAAGATAAAGCTATAATATTTACTAATTTTAGAGCAACTGCTTTTGAGTTAGAGGAAAGGTTAAAGAAATTTAATCCAGTTTTAATGCTAGGTGGTATATCTGATGAGGAAGCTGAGAATAATAAAGATAAGTTCATGACAGATGATACATGCTCAGTAATAATAGGAACTCCAGATAAACTAGGGGTTAGTCATACCTTAACAGCCGCTAGGTATGTGTTCTGAATAGATGAGCCTTGAACAAAAGCAGAGATGGAACAAGGATCAGATAGAGCGCATAGGATAGGTACTAAAGATACTGTTTTCGTTATATCATTTATAACGAAAGATACGATAGATGAAAGAGTTCATGATATCATAGAACAGAAAGCAATGTATTCGGATGTATTGATAGATGGCAAGGAAGTACCTAATTCACCAAAAGGAAAAGATATGCTAAAATACTTATTAAATTATTAAAAAACCATAGGAATCAGTTGATTAAAAATGTTAGAAATACTATAATATAATATATAAAAGATCTAAAAAAAGGTAGGTATAATATGTTAAAAAATTCACTAGAGGTATTTAATTCAATTAGGGAAGATAGATTTAAAGGACAGAGTTTAACTGATATAGCTAAACATTATAAAACAACAGAAGACTCAAAAGAGAGGGAGAGTTGCATTGCTGAGATAGTAGTAAGAATGTCGCCAGTTATTAATAATGCTATTTATAAATACCCAATATTAGAATCAGACTCAATAGTAAGTGGATCATTAACAGCTTTAATGTATGCTCTTAAAAAGTATGATGTAGAATCAAATAAAAGATTTGAGATGTTCTATAGAGGAACATTGCATTCTACATATATGAGATTATTAAAAGAAACTACATATCAGAAAAACAAGGCAATGTATAATTACATATCTACAGATTACATGAGAGAAGAACATGGTATAGAGTATAGTGATGTATCAGAGTTTAATGATAATATAACTTTAGATAGGCTGATAAATGCTCCCTATGTAGATAGGTTCGATAATATAGAGAGAGATATGTACGAAAAGTATCTATCTGGAGAGATAAAATCTATACAGGGATATGTAGATTCAAAGAAAGACATAGGAGAGATAATTACATATGCTCAAGCTTATAAAGCTTTTAAAAATCTAAGAGATAAAATAGATATAGACTATGTAAAATCACCACATTTATAGGGAAAAAGAATATACAATCATGGATGATATTTTAGTTAAATAACGTACTAGGAACTGTACATGGACGTCCATGCTTTTTACAATGTGTTATATTATATATATTAACTATCTAAATTATTAAGATATTATATTAAATAACTACTTATAAATAAGGTATATAGAGATAAATAAACGAGGTAGGAACAATGATAGAATTATTATCACAGGAAAATAATATATCATACAATGTGAGAGTAGCGGATATATTTGGA
This sequence comes from uncultured Prevotella sp., assembly GCA_964450065.1. Taxonomy (GTDB): domain Bacteria; phylum Bacteroidota; class Bacteroidia; order Bacteroidales; family Bacteroidaceae; genus Prevotella. The sequence goes on from CAYVGR010000001.1 coordinate 31,442, forward strand.
TTGAACTCAGCGGTACTAATAAGCATTTTAATTACAGAGCATCATAGAGTGAAGCTTTCAGGAAAAGAGAGACAAGATAAATATATATCACTAAGTAGGGATGATATATTTGATAAGATGTTTATAGATGACAGTAAGCAGATAGAAATTGAGGATAATTTAATAAGCTGTAATATACTACATAGGAAAGATTTTAGAAATAATGATAGGAAAAAATACTACTACCTAGATATAGATATGTTAAGTAAAGTATTATCCATAGAAGATGGAAGTAAGAGAGAAGAGTTCTTTAAAAAATCTAATACTAAAATAGTAAGTAAAGAGAAACCGATGTCTAAAAGACAAGCAATGATATTGAACATTAAGAAAGGATTACAGTCAGAAGTAGATAAAGAGTTATACCCTTATGTATGTGAGTGGGTAGATGAGGTCTGGGGTAAAGGAAAATATTTATCTAAGAGAGGGGTACTAATAAACTTGGAAGAAATATCAAGATTTGATAAAAGAGTGCAGATAGAAATACTTCAAACTTTAGCGAAGAAAGCTTGGACGGATAATAAATATGCTTTAGAATATATGAACAAGTTTGGAAATAAGCTGGTAATGAATAATAGCACAAGAGAAACAGCTGATGTCGAACAAGTTAAAGAGAAAATAAATAAAGGTGTTGAAGGAGTTGATTACTTTTAATGGAGATAACACAATATCATTTAGAGAAAATTAAAGAAGTTAAAATGAACTTCTTAAAAGATAATTCAATGTTAACGCCAAAGCAAATGGAAGAAGTTAAATTAGTGCCAGATGAGATAGATAGAGACGCATTTGTAACTTTAAAGAAAATTCAAGATAATATAAAAGAATTTGCAGATCTAGGAAGAAATCTATTAATAAAATCAAGTATAACTGGTAATGGCAAAACAGCTTGATCAATAAAACTTATGTTAGCTTACTTTGAAGAAATATGATTAGAGACGGATTTTGAACCAAAAGCTTTCTTTCTACATGTTCCAACAATGTTTAATAAATTGAGAGAGAATATATCAGAAAGAAATGAATACACTGCTTTTGTAAGAGAGAATATAGAGAAAGCAGATATTATAGTTTGAGATGAAATAGGAGTTAAAGATTTAAGTGCTTTTGAATCATATAACTTCTTAAGCTATATCGATAGAAGAATAAATTTAGGTAAAGCTAATATATTTACAACAAACTTAGAAGAGGAACAATTACTACAAGGTTTAGGAGATAGATTATATAGTCGTATAGTTGAAAATTCTAAAATAATAGAACTAAAAGGACCAGATAAGAGAAGGATAAATAAATGATAGACTACCAAATCATTAATTATATTTTAGAAACTAAAGATCTAAAATATTGAATAGATAACAATATAACCACTGATTTCTTTACGGACGATAAAGAAGATTATAGAAACTATAAAAAACAATTTGGTTTTATATTAGAGCATTATAATGAATATTCAATAGTTCCAGATAGATCAACATTTATAGATAATTTTCCAGGGTTTGAGTTTTTAGAGATAGCTGAAGCTAAGGAATATCTAAAAGAAAAACTAATAGAGAAGTACACATATGATACTATCGCTCCTATTATCAACGAGGGTAATAGGATTATTATTGAGGAAGATAGTAGAAAAGGTATTAATTACTTACTGGATCAATTATCAAGTATTAAAGCAGTGCAAGAAAAGACTAAGCCTTTAAACTTGTTTGAGACTGGAAAAGAAAGATTTGAGGAATTTAAAGAGAAAGTAAGTAATCCTATGAAAGGGTATATCACTACTGGATTTAAAGAACTAGATGATATATTCGGTGGATGGGATAGAAAGGAAGAATTTGCATTAATAGCAGCGAGAACCAATCATGGAAAGTCCTGGTGAATACTATATTTTATGACTCAAGCAGCCTTAACAGGATTGAGAGTAGGTATGTATAGTGGGGAAATGAGCACAAGTAAAGTAGGGTATAGGATGGATACGTACTTATCTAATATATCTAACTATAAACTAAATCATGGAAGTGCAGATATCCTAAATGAGTATGAAGAATTTACAAATAAGTTATCAGAACAAGAACATACATTATATATAAGTAGACCAAATGATTTTGGCGGCTCACCTACAGTAGATGATTTAAAAAGATTCGCAATAGATTATAAATTAGATATATTAGGAATAGACCAAGTATCCTTATTAAGGGATAAAAGAAATGGTAGAACAACTTCAGAAAGAATAACAAACATATCTATAGATTTAATCAACTTGCAGAATGAATTAAGTATCCCGATTATAGCTGTTTCTCAATTGAATAGAGGAGCTGTAGAAGAAGGAGCAAGATTAGAAAATATAGCTATGTCAGACAGATTAGGTCAGGATGCTACCACAGTATGGTTTATAGAACAAAAGAAAACAGGAACTACGATTAGTTTAGAGAAAGCAAGAAGTGCAAAAGTTGGATCTAAAATAACATATTCTTGAGATATAGATAAAGGTAAATTCTTATACATTCCAACATCTACAGATGCATTAGAGAACAAAGTGATTGACCAAATTAGAAAATCGGAAAGAAGAAAAGAAGTAGATAGAGATAAAAAAGAGGATATATTCTAATGAATCAATTAAGAGTAAGAGATCGGGTAATTAACACATCTGTAGAGAATATAGTAAATAGATCTAAAATAGAAGCAGCATCTATAGGAATAAATAAATTAAAACATATACGAGAAATAAGAGACTCTCTTCAAGTCACATGTCCTTTCCATAAAAATGGGCAAGAAAGAAAACCATCCTGTGGAATAGTATTAAAAGATACTACAAATAGTAGAGGAGAAAAAGTACCAGTAGGTACTTTTCACTGCTTTGCTTGCGGAATGAAAGGGCCATTAAGTAGATTTATATCAGGAGTCTTTAATGCTGAGACGGATGAGTTTGGAGAGAAATGAATATTAGATAACTTCGACTCAGATGAATTTAAAAATACTAGAAATTTATTAAACTTACCATTGAGTACTAAAACAGAGACAGATAAAATAGAATATGTAACAGAGAGCGAATTAGCTAAGTACAGGTATTATCATCCATATATGTATGAAAGAAAACTAACCAATGAAATAATAGAGAAGTTCGATATAGGGTATGATAAGGATACCGATTGTATAACATTCCCAGTTTATGATGAATTCGGAAGATGTGTATTTGTAGCAAGGAGATCAGTCAAAACTAAATACTTTAATTATCCATCAGGTAGTAAAAAGCCTATTTATGGATTAGAAAAGATAGATAAAGACACAAATGCGGTATTAGTAGTAGAGTCATTTCTAAATGCATTAACAAGTTGAATATATGGGCAGCCCGCTGTAGCATTGATGGGTTTAGGTTCCGAAGATCAATATAATATTTTAAGACAAAGCAGCATAAAGAAATTTATATTAGCTTTCGATGGAGATGAGCAAGGAGATAAAGGAAGAGAAGATTTTATAAAAGCTCTAAAACCATATAAGTTAATTAGCTATGTACGGGTACCAAGAGGTAAAGATATAAATGATCTAACAAAAGAAGAATTTGATTCATTGCAGGAGTACTGAACTTAAAATTAGAAGGTATATAAAATGTAAGACAATCCCTAAATAAGTTTTACACATAAAAAACATAAAAAAAATAATAAAAGAAGGAGACCATAAAAATATGGCAAAAGAAGTTAAACCATTATCATGGGCAGAATTAAAGAAAATAGCAGAAAATAGACAAGCAGGTGGAGGTACAGCATTCTTTGCGTTAAAAAATGACGGAGATAAAGCATTCGTTAGATTAATGCATGAGAATGTAGACAGTATCGAGGGATTCTTCACACACTTGGTACAAGAAACTGGAAAGCAGTACAAAACAAGAGTAGCGTGCTTAAAGCATAATGGAAGCAATGGCTCATGTCCATTATGTGATTCAGGAGATAGACCAAGAGTAAGAATTTATCTACATATGCTAGAATATGAACTAGATGAGAACGGTAACTGGAAAACAGATGAGGCTGGGAATATTGTAGGTACACCAAAAGTATTCGATAGAGGAGATCAATTCACAAGCAAGATAGAGACAATTGCATCTAGAACACCTGTATTACATTCTAAGGTATTTGAGATCATTAGAACAGGAGCACGAGGAAGCACATCTACTGATTACAATTTCTGGCCAACAGATTATACTGCAGAAGAGCTACCATACACAGATGAGGATCTGAAATGGGAATCAGCTTATGGAACAATGTTAAAAGTTATGACAGCAGAAGAGCTAGAAGGATTAAATAATAAGCCAGCAGTAACGAAAAGAGAAATATCAGCAGGACCATCAGCACCAGCAGCAGGGCCAGCAACACCTAGATCATTTGGATCAGCACCAGCAGGGTTCACTGCACCACCAAGACGTATTTAATAGATAGGAGATAATTTAAATGAGTAAAAAATCTTTAATAGGATTACCTACAAGAAGGAACACAGAAGCATTAAAAATTAATGCATTATCTGCGACTAAAAAAAGAAAATCATTTAAATCAAATTCCATTCTAGATAAAATAAACGAAATATCTACAACAGTGCGTGCTTATTTAGGGAAGTACGCAAAAGATATTGAAGTTATACGAGATATAGATACTTTTAATAAATATATAGACAAAGCTATAGAAAAAGGATATCTAGCGATAGATACCGAAACAGATGGGTTAGATGTAATTAATGATAAGATAGTAGGATTATGCTTTTATGTTCCTGGACATAAGGCAGCTTATGTACCAGTAAGACATAAGAGTTATATAACAGGGACATATTTACCTAATCAGTTAAGTATTACGAATATAAAACCAGGATTAGATAGAATAAAAGAAAACAAAGTTAAAATAGTATACCATCACGGTAAATTTGATATGCGAGTAATATATAATAACTTTAAAGTAAAGTTAGGATGTTATTGAGATACTATGATCGGAGCAAAGATTATAAATCAGAACGAATCTGCTGCTTTAAAATTTCAACATGCTAAGTATGTAAACGATGCGGAAAAAGAGTACGACTTTGGAACATTATTTAGAGGAATAGATTATAAATTAGTACCGATTGAAGTAGCAGCACTGTACGCAGCTTCAGATCCATTGATAACATGGGAATTGCATGAACACCAAAAAAAGGTATTCAATCAACCTGGTAATGAGAATATGTATAAACTATTCAGAGATATAGAAACACCTTTAGTAGAAGTAGTAACAGATATGGAGAATACTGGGATTAGGTTTGATTTCGAATTAGCAGAAAGATTATCTAACAAGTATCATAAATTATTAGATAAAGCAGAAAAAGCAGTATATGCAGAAATTGATAAATATTCAGATCAGATAAGAACTTATAAAATAATGAATCCAGACCATAAACTATCAGATCCAATATTATTATCATCACCAGCTCAATTAGCAACATTATTTTATGACATATTAAAATTAGAGTCACCAGATAGTAGAAAACCAAGAGGAACCGGCGAGGATATAATCAAAGGATTAAACCTACCGATGGCATCAGCATTATTAGAGTATAGGGGAATACAGAAACTATTAACTACTTATATAGACAAGTTACCTAACTCAGCTAATAAAGCTACAGGAAGAATCCATGCATCATTTAATCAAGTGGGAGCAGATACTGGAAGATTTAGTAGCAGTGATCCTAATTTACAGAACATACCTTCTTATAATAAAGAAATAAGACTATTATTTAGAGCAAGTGAGGGACATAAATTAGTAGCATCTGACTTCTCTCAACAGGAACCTAGAGTATTAGCACATTTCAGTGGAGATGAGCATATGATAGATGCATATAATAAAGGACAGGATTTATATGCAACAGTAGCTTCTAGAATATATGGTAGACCATATAATGAATGCTTAGCTAGATATCCAGATGGGTCACCAAATCCAGAAGGAGCGAGATTAAGAGAGAATACAAAATCTATTGTATTAGGACTAATGTATGGAAGAGGACCTAGATCTATAGCAGAGCAGACTGGCCAGACGTTAGAAGAAGCACAGCAAACAATTAATACATTCTATCAAGGATTTCCTAAAGTGAGGCAGTGGATGGATGATACAGTCACATTTGCAAAAAAATATGGATACGCTGAAACATTATGGGGAAGAAGAAGATACATACCAGACATTCAGTTAAAGAAATATGAGCTTACTTTAGAATCAGGTAATAGACCAGTTAATTTTAATCCTTTATTTGGATTTGAAACAGTTAAAGATGATAGTCAAGAGAAGTTAGAGTACTTTGAAACAGCTTTAAATAACGCGAGATACTTCAACGATAGGATCAGATTGAAACAAGAAGCAGAAAATAATGGTATAAAAGTAAAAGACAATAATGGGTTTATAGCAGAGGGAGAAAGACAAGCAGTTAATAGTAGGATACAAGGAAGCTCTGCAGATATGTCAAAAAGAGCTATGTTACTAATAGCTAAAGATGAAAGAATGAAAGAAATGGGATTCAGATTACTTTTAGCTGTACATGATGAGTTAATTGGAGAAGTCCCAGAAGAGCATGCAGAAGAAGCAGCTCAAAGGTTAAGTGATCTAATGATAGAGTCAGCTTTACCAGAATGCTCTGTAGCAATGAAGTGTGATGCAGAGATAACAAGATGTTGGTATGAAGGCGATTATATCAACTATATAAGAGACGAATATAAGAAGAGTAATGATATAGAAGAAGTTATTTATAATCACGAAGAAATAGACAGAGAAATAATAATAGATATACTTCAAAATAATAGAAATACTTTATTTTAAAAATATAGAGTTTAGTAGATAACCTCTATAAAAAAACTACTTAAGTATATATTTAGCTATCGAATATATACAGCGGAGTTCGATCTCGAAATCCTCCGCAAATAAAAAAAATAAGGAGAATTTACATGGGTAAATTAAAAAACTTTCTGAAAAGAAAAATAGAAGAGAAAAAATTATCTCTTTCACAATTAACAACAGCTAGCATATTATTAGGTATGGTAGCAATATATATTACAAGCGTAATATTATATAATATTTTCGAATACAAGTTTTTCGAATTCACAACATTGGGATGGAGTATATTAGGTAATCCAATAATAATAGGAATGGGAGCAGGGACACTAATATCTTGGATATCCTTCTTATTAATGGACGTTATTACGGAAGTATGGGGGAAGAAAAAAGCAATTAGCATATTTACAATGGCGATGATTATTAGTGTAGTAACATCATTATTTGGATTGATAATAGTTAACGTGGGAACAGATTCTTACGGAAGTGCTATTGAGCTTATTTTCGGCACGCATATAAGAGTAACCTTAGCTTCAGCTTTTGCTTTTTGGGTAGGTAACTACGTAAATGCAGTAATAATGCACGTGATGAAAGTAAGAGCAGAAGATCAGGGCGAAGGGTATAATGGAAAATTATTCGCACTAAGAGCTACAACATCAACATTATTTGGACAGTTTGTAGACAACGCACTATTCCAGATTTTAGGCTTAGCACCTTTTGGGGTAGGGTATATGTTAGCATCACCTTTTGGGTGGACATGGGGAATGGTATTTGGATCAATTATAGTAGGAACAATATTAGAGTTTTTGTTAGAAGCTGTATTAGTTCCACTAGTGACTATACCTTTATCTAATGTATTGAAAAGAAAGAAAGAAAAAGAAGATAATGATAACTTCTTACAACCGCAAATAGAAACTGAATAAGAGAGAAAAAGATAATGAAAATATTAATAACAGGAACAAGCTTAGGTATAGGCAAAGGTATAGCAGATAAATTTCTAGAGCAGGGACATAAAGTATACGGAATTGATAGATTAGATAGCACTATCGATAACGATAATTATGTACATATCAAACAAGATATAAGATCTAAAGATTTACCGGAGTTACCAGATATAGATATACTTATAAACAATGCAGGAACTCAAAACGAAGATGATATAGATATCAACTTAAGAGGAACTATAAATATAACAGAGAAATATGGAATACATTCCAATATAAAATCAATTTTATTTATAGCTTCAGCTTCAGCTCAAACAGGAGCAGAGTTTCCAGAATATGCAGCAAGTAAAGGCGGAATGGTTGCTTATATGAAAAATGTAGCATTAAGAATAGCGGAATATGGAGCTACATCTAATAGCTTATCTCCAGGTGGGGTAACTACAGATTTAAATAAACATATTATCGAAACACCTGAATTGTGGGAATCAGTTATGTCAGAAACATTACTACCTAAATGGGCGAATGTAGAAGAGATAGCAGAATGGGCATATTTTACAACCGTTATTAATAAATCAATGACTGCTCAAGATATTCTTATAGATAATGGAGAAGCAGCCAAATCTAATTTTATTTGGTAATGGTAGAGGGCAGAGATAAGATCTCTGTCTTTTACTTAATAAAGAACAAAGGAGAAATAAATGTTACCGTACTTAGGATATATAGCATCAGTAGTAGTTTTAATATCATTTATACTAAAGGACATTATATGGATTAGAGCAGTTAATTTTATAGGCTGCGTATTATTTGTATTATATGGTATTTTCTTTTTAGGGGATATGGCTACAGTTTTCCTGAATTCCAGTGTTGGGATTATTCAGGTATATTATATAGCAACAATTTTAAACAAAAAACAAAATAAAGAGGAATAGATGTATAAGATAGAATTTGCAAAAGAAAGCGATTTCGATAAAATATATGCTTTATTTGGAAAGAATACAGACCTACTAGGACGACCATTTCCTGCTGCTATTAGAGAAGCTCTAAAATTAAATAAAGTTTTAATAGTACGTGGAGAAGAGCAAGACTCTTGCTTCGGCTTCTGTAATTTTAATGTACTTAAAAGAGAGTTTAGGACGACAGTATATGAGATAGCAGTAGATGAAGCAGCTAGAGGGCATGGACTAGGGCGTAGAATGATTGAATTCTTAGAGGAAAAATATAAGAGACCTATTCAAGCTAAATGCGTTAAAGGCTCACCTGCTGAGCTCTTTTGGGAGAGAGTGGCAGAGTTAATAAAATATGAAAAAGGCAAGAAAAGAGAACTATCAGTTTTCTTAACAAAGAAGTATAGAAAAGAGATAAAGAAAAGGAGTTTGATATAATGATAGATTTATATTTTGCAGGATCTGGAACTAAGGAAGCAGCAGATAGAATTAGGGAAAGAAATTGCAATCAATTATTAAGTCAGCTGAATGAGCGTAAAAAAGTATTAGAATGGGTTCAATATTTAAAAGATAACCCACAATGTACAAGTAAATTATTTATAGATTCAGGAGCATTCTCAGCACATACAAAAGGAAAAGAAGTAGACGTAGATGAATATATAGAGCTTTTAAATGAGATAGATGAACAAGTATATATATTTGCTCAAGTTGATAAGATACCAGGGGAGTTTGGAAAACCAAAAACAAGAGAGCAATTAGAAGATGCTCCGAGAGAGTCATGGGAAAATTACTTATATATGAAAGATAGGGTAAAATCAAGAGATAAATTGTTACCAGTATTCCACCAAGGGGAAGATTTCAAGTGGTTAGAGAATATGCTAGAGTATAGACATGAGGATGGATCACCTATATGGTATATAGGAATTTCACCAGCTAATGATGTATCAACAACCATGAAAGCAAAATGGCTACAGAAAGTTTTCAGGACAATTAAATATTCAAGCAACCCAGGAGTAAAAACACATTCCTTTGGAATGACATCATTACACTTATTAGAAACATTCCCATTCACTTCAGCAGACTCAACAAGTTGGATATTAACTGGAGCAAATGGAAGTATTATGACTAAATATGGAACAGTAACTGTTTCAGATAGGCAATTACAAAGACCTGAGCATATATATAATAAATCAACTCAATTACAGAATGTGATTAGAGACGCAGTGCTAGAAACAGGATATGATTTAGACGATCTAGTTAAAGATGGAAATAAGAGAACTCTATATCATGTAGATTATTTAAAAGACTGGTGTGATTCTTACCAATTTAAAGGATTAAATACATATAAAAAATCATTAATATAAAGGAAGATAAAATATGAAAGTAATATTAAATACAGATAAATTTAAAAATCTTACAGGAAGGGTAGTAAAAGGGGCAGGTAATCAAAACGATGCTTTAATTACATCATCTGTAACAGTGGAAGTAAAAGATAAAACATTATCATTAATGACAACTGCAGGTAATCATACAATGAAAGTATGGTTAAATGATGCAACAAAAGAAGAAGTAAATTTCGCAACAAGTTTGAATGCGGATAAATTAACAAGATTGACAAGATTAACAACAGTAGATAAGATTACATTATTTAGCAAAGATGAGGATATTATATTCGAAGGAAATGGGGTATATACATTAGCACAACTATTAGATGAGGAAGGAAACTTAGCTAGAGTACCAGAATTAGAATATGATGAAGATACATTAGAATTAGAGTTAACTGTACCTACAAAGATATTGAAAAAAGCCCTAAACTTTAATAAATTAAGTGTAGGATTAAACGTAGATGTAGCAAGTTATGGATCAGCATATTACCTTACCAATGAGCATGTATTGACATATGATGATGTCACATCCGTTATGACAAAAGGTAAAATGACAGATAAACCATTTAAGTTGTTGATTAATTCAGAGGTTATGGATCTTATCGAAAACATACAATCAGAGAACACAAAGATTAAAGTATATAAGAATGTAGTTAAATTTATCGGAGATGATATTGAACTAACAGCTTTGGTTAATGATAGAGTTAGCTTATTCCCAGAGGAAGCATTATTAAATACATATTCAAGTGATTACGATTATTTATTTACAGTAAGTAGATCAGATATATTAGAAGCATTAGATAGGTTATCGATATTCTTAGAAATTGGTGAAAAGAATAAAATTACAATGATATTCAATGATGATCAATTATTACTAAGCTCTAATAGTAAGACAGGGAATGAGATGCTATACTCTAAAGAAGTAATAGCTTCCGAAAACCCATATATACAAGCAGTAGATTTACTAGACTTAAAAAGACATATCACATCACACTCAGGTGAGACTATTAAACTAAGATATGGTAATGATAGAGGGTTATTAATAGAGAATAATGAAGTTACTCATCTATTACCTTACTACGATTCAGAGGAAGATGAAGAAGATATAAATATTGATATAGAAGAAAGAGAAGAAAGCACCTTACCAGAAGAGTATATGGAAGATACTATTCCATTTGAAATTAATTAATGTCAAATAAAGTAGAGAAGAAAAAAAGAGATAATTTAGGAAAAAGATTCGAAATTAGGTTCTTAAAAGATTTTTCCAAGATAGAAAATATATCAATAGATAGATTAAAAGACCCGATGGGTATGTATCGAAATGTTAAGAATATATGTGACTTTATAGCATATAAGTATCCGTATATATATTACATAGAGACGAAATCAAAGAAAGGGAATACATACCCTCTCTCTTCTCTAACTCAATACGATGATCTAATAGAGAAGAAAGGAATAAAAGGAATAGCTAAAGTAGTTATAATCTGATTTAGGGATCATGATAAAGTAGTAGCTATACCAATAGAAGAAATAGAAAGGTTAAAAGAGTTAGATTATAAATCAATAAATGTTAAAATGATTGGAAAAGAAGAATATAATATAATAGAGATACCGATTCAAATGAAGAGGGATCTACCTTATGGGGATTATAATATTATAATAGAAAATAAAAAATTATTTTAGATAGGAAAATAAACAATGCGAGAATTCGAAGAAGATAAAATTAAAGCAGCGCTACAGGCAGTGAATACAAATAGCACTTATGTAGAGAATATAGTAAATGATCTAGTTAAGAAATACACTTCAGAATTAGATGAGGTATTAGATAATATAAAGATTATATTACAGGATGCAGATAATCCACCAACTAATGCGGAATTAGATAGTATGGCTCTCAGAATACCTGTAGTATTATATTTCATGACAGATGCTCAAGAACTAGTAGGGATATATGAAGATGTATCTAAAGCTATTAAAGACGACGCGTATTACAATGTACATATGCAAGCAACTGGCACAATGGCTGAGAAGCAAACACAAGCTCAATTAGCAGTCATGTATGAAACAATCTTAAACAATACATACTCTAGGGTATACAAAATTATACAGCAAAAAACAAAAGCAGGGTATGAATTATTAGCATCTATAAAGAGAGTAATGTATAATAGGTCTAATGATGCTAATTTATCAAATAATAGTTTTGCAAATAGAATAACACCTACATACAGTAGAGGAGAAATAGATGAGTAATTTAGATGTATTATTTAGAAATTTAAATAAGAAATATGGCGACGGGACAGCAGTGCTTGGACCAGTAGAAAGGCAATATAGTAGGATCCCGTTTTCAAGCCCAAGAGCTAATTATATGCTTTATGGGGGAATACCTACAGGGAGGTTAATAGAACTATCAGGGCCAGAAAGTTCAGGTAAAACAACCACAATGCTAGACTTGATAGCTAATTACCAGAGAATGCCTGAAGCAAGAGAAGTAGTAATATTTGATAACGAGCAAACATTCGATTACGAGTACGCAGCAAGGCTCGGCGTCAATGTAAAGAAAATACGAGTGATAAGTCCAGATGCTATATCGGCTGAAGCAGCTTTTGATATACTACTAGACCTGTTAAAAACTGGAGAAGTAGGATTATTAGGAATAGATAGTATAGCTACATTAGTACCGCAACAGATAGTAGACGAATCATCAGAAAAATACCAAATGGGCGGTATAGCTAAATCATTAACAACTTTTGTAAATAAAGCAATCCCATATATGAAAAAATTTGATACAACTATAATTGCTATTAACCAAGTAAGGGATGATATGGCAAATATGTACAATCAATTTACAACTCCAGGTGGAAGAGCATTCAAGCATGCATGTTCGGTTAGAATACTATGCAGCATGGGTAGATTCATAGATGAGAATGGTAACCCTGCAACTAGGTCATTAGCTAATCCTATAGGACATTTTGTACAATTAAGAGTATTGAAATCAAAAATATCTAGACCAGATAGGAAATTAGGATATTACACCCTAAACTACATAACAGGAATAGATTATTTAGGTGATACGATAGATACAGCAATCGAGTTTGGATTTATAAGACAACGAGGAGCTTGGTTTGATATAGTTGACCCTAAAACAGGAGAAGCAGTAATAACAAAAGATGGCGAAGTCTTAAAATTCCAAGGCAGAAAAAGATTACAAGAATATTATGAGCAGAATAAAAAAGAATTTCAGAAATTACATAAAAAGGTAAACGAAGAAATAGTAAAAACAGAAAAAGCAGAAGACTTATTAACACCAGAAGAGTTTGATGATGACAACGAAGAAGAAACAGCAATAGAGGCAGGAGAGCAAGCAAATGAATAGAGATATAAAGCAAGAGTTCTTAGATATATATAATACTCATATAAAAAGAGACGGAAGCGAATCACTACTTAAATGGTTAGAGGAGAGTGATTTCTTCACTGCTCCGGCTTCAGGAAGATATCATTTAGCGGAAGAGACTGGACTAGTCCAACATTCAATAAATGTATATAAAAGATTTAGAGACTTATTAGTGACTGAGTATGGAGAAGATTATGTAGTAAATACAATATCAGAAGAGACAGTAGCTATTATCGGCTTACTGCATGATATATGCAAAGTAAATTTTTATACTAAAGGCACTCGAAACGTTAAAAACGAAGCAACAGGTCAATGGGAAAAAGTAGAAGTTTGGAATGTAGATGAAAAAATGGTTTACGGCCATGGGTCTAAATCAGTATATATATTGATGAGATTTATATACTTAACACATGAGGAAGCTACAGCTATTAGGTTTCATATGGGTGGATTTGAGTACCCTGGTACAACTTTCGTAGAACCTGGACTAACTAAAGTATATAACGAATTCCCATTAACTTTAATGATTCATCTAGCAGATATGCAAGCATGTTACTTAGATGAGGTATATAAAGGTGATAAATAAATTAATATCAGATCAGATAGATAGTATTAGAGATATAGAAGTACAGACAAGTAAGGGTATAAAACCCTTAGGGGAAGTAATTAAAGCCGAAGGTGATATAGAGTTTATAGCAAGTAAGGATAAGTATATATTTGAGATAAACTATCTAGAGCCAGGTCAAGATTACCTATTCAAGTTCAATCAAAGAAATGAAAATATCCCCTTATCTATTATGGGAGGCAGAGTAATAGAGAAAGGGGATAATTTTATTAAAGTGAATTTAAAAGGTTATTACATAGAAGAAAGTAAGCACTGTTTAAGAACATTAAAGAAGTTAGAAACAGATATAGAACATAAAATGAAAATGAATGAAGAAAGCTTAAAAGCCTTTAATATAGATAAAGAGATGGTAATTAAAACCAGCATAGCGGAGATCGCAAGCTTTTATGATACAATAAGGTACGAGGGCGATATATCAATATATGATATAGAAGAGGTGATAAAGTAATGAACATGCGAGCATATTCCGATAAGCAGGAGAAAGCAGTAGCAAGAGCTATCGGAGGTAGGCAGACAGCTAATAGTGGTGCAACTCCATACCAAAAAGGAGATGTATTAACAGACCATGTATTAGTTGAATGTAAGACAGTTACTAAACCGCAGGGTTCAGTATCAATAAAAAAAGAATGATTAGAAAAGAATCGGAAAGAAGCATTTGCAACCGGTAGATATCATCACATGTTAGCATTTAATTTTGGACCTGGGGAGGAAAACTATTATATAATAACAGAAGATGAAGCTTCAGGGTATATAGATTATATAGAGAAGTTAGAAAAAGGCGAAATATAGGAGAGATAAATGTCAGTAAATTTAGCAGTTAAATATAGACCAGAAACCATACATGAATTAGTAGAACAGGATGCAATTAAAAAAATACTAATACAGCAGGTAGAATTAGGGAGATATAAAAACTCATACTTATTCACCGGTAGCGCTGGAACAGGGAAGACAACCCTAGCTAGAGCTTTTGCAAAAGCTATTAATAATAATTTAGGTAGACCAATAGAGAAAGACGTAGCTTCTAATAATAGTGTAGAAGATGTACGAAAGTTAATATCAGAATCTCAAATGAAAGCACTAACTGGAGAGTATAAAGTATATATATTAGATGAGTGTCACATGTATTCTACATCAGCATGGAATGCTATGTTAAAATTGCTAGAAGAGCCACCTGCAAAAACTATATTCATATTTTGTACAACAGATCCACAAAAGATACCCGGCACTATTTTAAGTAGGGTGCAAAGATTTGACTTCCAAAGAATAAGTACAAGAAATATAATTAAAAGATTGGAATACATAATACAGGAAGAAATTAAAAAAGGCAGCGAATACACTTTCACAGAAGATGCTTTAGAATTTATAGCAAAAACAGCAGAAGGTGGAATGAGAGATGCTATCACCATGTTAGAAAAATGCTTAAGTTATACAAAAGATATTAATCTAGATGTAGTTGTTAAAGTTATAGGATCAGCTAATTATGAAACAATGCTAGATTTAACCGAGTATTTATTTGAGAGGAAAGAAGTATACACCTTAGATCTTATTGATAGGTTATATAGAGAAGGCATAGATATAAAGTTATTCATTAAACAATACACAGAGTTCTTTTTAGATATATTAAAATATAAACTAACTTCTAGTTTTGATTTAATAAAAATACCGAGTACATTTAAAAATAGATTAGATAGCTTCACAGCATATGAAAGAGACTTTATATTCTATGTATTAGATAATCTAGTTAAGCTGAATACAACTATTAAATACGAGCAGAATCCAAAAGCAATGGTAGAGATGCAACTATTACTAATGAGTAAGTAGATATGATAGGACAAAAGCAGATAATAGAAAATATAAATAATTTAATACAGAATGATAAGTACCCAAAATTCACAATAATAATAGGAAGGGAAGGGTTTGGCAAAAAGACCTTAGCTAGATATATAGGTAAGAAGTTAAAATATGATGCATTATTTTTTGAAAATAAAATAGACGATATTAGATCAAGTATAGATATAGCTTTAAGGCATAATGGTAATCTATTATTCATATTTAAAGATGCTGAAGGAATGTCAATTCAAGCAAAAAATGCTTTATTAAAACTAGTTGAAGAACCACCAGCAAACATAAGAGTTATATTACTAAGCACCGCTAAAGAACATTTACTACCTACAATATTGAGTAGAGGGCATTTAATAGACCTATATTATTACACAAGAGAAGAATTATTAGAATATTGCGAAACTAAAAATATTCAAGGAGAGTATGCTTCCAAACTCTTAGAAGTATCAAACAGCCCTGGTGAAATAAATCAAGCTATAGATAATAACATAGATGATATAATAGAATTATCTCATAAGATAGTAAATAATATCCATGTGGTTAGTTTACCTAACCTATTAAAAATAGTGAAAGATTTAAAATATAAAGAAACAGACAAGGGACATGATTTTAATATATTCTTAAATAGTCTAAGGAACGCAGTAAAGAATTTTATAGTAAACAATAATCTGGACTATGAAAATACTTTTAGATATACTAAAATATTAGAATATATAGCAGAATCAAGTAACGCGTTAAATTATAAACAGTCAAATAAAAGGTATATAATAGATAAATTATTTATAGATATATATACAATATGAGGCGGATAGATAGATGGAATTATGAGATTTAAAAAATAATATAATTAATAAAACTATACCAAAACTTATTATAATGACGGGAGAAGAGATAGGCTTAATAAGAGCTTATGTAGATGAAATATCACGATCTCTCAATGTTGAGCCAGCTTATGCAGATAGTGTAATTCAAGCAGTGAATAACTCTAAGATGAAAAGTTTAGTAAGCAAGAAAGACAAATTAGTTATAATAAGGGACGATAAAGCATTCTCACAAGACCCTAATCTATGGCACCATTTAAAGAGATTAAGTATACATATAGTATTAATATATACAAGTATAGATAAAAGATCTAAATTTTACAAAACATTTAAACCATATATAGTATATTTCGATAAAATGGATACAAGTATACTTAAGCAAGTTCTAAAAAGTAAAATAAATTTATCGGATAAAGCATTAGATTGATTAATAGAAGCAACAAATGGGGATTATAGTAGATGTTTATTAGAGATAGATAAACTACTATTATTTGAAGAGCAGGATCATACGGATCTATTTAGAGAGTTTGTAAAGGAAGGAGTTATATATGCAGATATTCCAGATATAGTATTTGACTTTGCAAACGCGTTGTTAAATAGAAATGTAACACAGACATTTGCTTTAGCTGAGATATTGAAATTAGGAGTAGATCATATATTACAAATATTGACAATATTATATAATAATTTTAGGAATGTATTATCGGTACAATTAAGTAATAAGCCGACAGAGAGTAGTACAGGATTAAAAGAAAAGCAGATTAGAGCTATACAATATAGGGTAGGAAAGTACTCAGATTACGAACTTATTCAGATAGTTAAATTTCTAGGAGAATTCGATCTAGACTTGAAAAGAGAAGGATTTGATTACGATATAGCTTTAGATTATATTATTAGTAAGGTGTTATAAATGAGGATAACATGCAAAATGTGCGGAAGGAAACTAACAAATATAGAATCTAGATTACGGGGCTATGGGCCAGAATGCGCTAAAAAGATATATCGAAATTTAAAGAAAAGAAAGATAATATAAGAGGAAGAGATGGCGAAAATATTACTATATACAGATCCACATTTCTGCTCCGCTACTTCAGTTATTAGGGGCAAGGGGGATAAGTATTCAATAAGAATAGAAAAAATATTAGATACTTTGAGATGGATAGAAGAAGAAGGAAACAAAAGAGGAGTAGATGATATAATATGTCTAGGAGACTTTTTTGATTCACCTAACCTAAACGCAGAAGAAATAACAGCAATAAGCAGCATGGATTTAAGTAAACATAAATTTATAGTAGGAAATCATGATGCGGTTAGAGAGGATTTATCATTTAATTCTATTAACATATTTAATACATCAAAGATATATGATAAACCTGGTGTAGAGATATACGGAGACACTCAAATAGTAATGCTTCCATATACTTTAGATAGCGCTAGAAAAGAACTAAAAGATATATTAGATGAATTAGGTATAGACGATGATAAGAAAATAGTAATACTATCACATAATGATATTAAAAATGTACAGTATGGTAAAATAACATCGAGCTCAGGGTATGATAAAGACGATATAATAGCTAATTCAGACCTATTTATAAATGGACATATCCATACAGGCGGCTGAGTTTTTGATACTATATTAAACTTAGGGTCTGTGACTGGTGTGAATTTTAATAATAATGCATTTTATTGAAAACCTGTAATAGGTATATTAGATACAGAAACATTAGAAATAGAATTAGTAGAAAACCCACATGCATTTTTATTTTATAAGTTATATTTCAAGGAAGTGGGAGAGCTAAAAGAATTTATTGATGGACTAGATAATAGTAAATATAATATATTGAATGCTAAAATGCCATATACAGAGGTACCAAACGCATCGGAAGTATTAAAACAAAGTAATCTTTATTATAGTAGAATAATAAGTGATTATTTAGTTGGAAATAAAAACAAAGAAGTAAAAGAAAGCGTAGAGCTTATAGATACATCCATGAACTATTACGATAGATTCAAAGAATTTGTAAAAATATCTTATGGAGAAAATGAGTTATTTTTAAATGAGATAGATAAAATAGCAGAGAGATAAATATGAATATACAGTTTAAAAGAGTTGAAGCAAGTAATTTTTTATCCTTAGGGCAAGTCCAATATGATATAACTAATGCTGGTTTTGTATTAGTTAGAGGTGAAAACAAAAACCCGCAAGATAATGCTAGTTCTAATGGATCTGGTAAATCAAGCATATTTGAAGCACTTGTGTGAGCACTAACTGGAGAGACAATTAGAGGAACTAAAGAAATAGTACATAAGAAATCCATAGGTGGAACTTATGTTACAGTAGAGTTCACTGTAGATGCAGATGATTATAAGATCACAAGATATAGGGAACATGAAGTACATTCAAATACTCTATTAATAGAGGTTAATGGAGAAGATGTATCAGGAAAAGGCGTAAGAGATACCGAAAAAATACTTCAGGGATACTTACCGGATCTAAATGGAGAACTATTAGGGTCAGTTATAGTATTAGGACAAGGTTTACCACATAAGTTTTCATCACTAAGTCCTGTACAGCGAAAAGATACTTTAGAGAGGTTAGCTAAATCAGATTTTATAATAGAAGATATTAAAAATAATTTAAAAGATAATATTAACACATTAAAAAAAGCTAGACAAGATATAGAAAAATCAATCTATGGAAATGATAGAGAAATAAATTTAAATAACTCTATAATAGATGAACGAAATAAAGATATCGAATCTAATAAATATACAAAAGAGCAAGTAGACAACCTTATAGAAAAAGACAGAAAAGATATATTAAGTAATCAAACTACAATAAGAGATATGGAAATAACCCTAAAAGAGTTACTAGAGGAGAAGACATTAAAACAGCAAGAGCAAGTAGAAGTTGATAAAAACTATATGGAACAGAACCAAAATAACAATATGTTGAAATATGAAATAAATCAGATATTGAAACATATAAGAGAAGTGGAAGAAGCTCCAACCATATGTGGACAATGTAAACGACCTTTTGATGAATCACATAAA
This sequence comes from uncultured Prevotella sp., assembly GCA_964450065.1. Taxonomy (GTDB): domain Bacteria; phylum Bacteroidota; class Bacteroidia; order Bacteroidales; family Bacteroidaceae; genus Prevotella. Next base: position 51,299 of record CAYVGR010000001.1, read on the forward strand.
CTTGATATAACCAAAGATAAAATAAAACTAGAGGAATTACAAACTAAACAAGTTCAATCAGAACTTGAGTTTAAAAGCGTGCTAGATCAAAAAAATGCTATACAAACTGATATATATGTCATAGATAAAGAGATGCTAGATATAAACACTAAACTAAGCAATAGTAAAAATAAAATAAGAGATCTAGAGTTAAACATACAGTACCTATCTCAAATACAGTTAAAGATAACAATGTGATTGCAGGATATAAAAAAAGCCAATGAAAGAATAACAGAACTTAATAAATCTAATATAGAACTGAATACGAATCTAGAGAACATAAATCAAAGGTTAGATATATTAAATAAACTATATAACCTAGCAAATAAGGAATTCAGAGTATATTTATTAGAGAATATAGTAGAATATATACAAGTACAAGTAAAGAGATACAGTAAAGAGTTATTTAATACAACTTATGCTGATTTTAGATTAGATAAAAATAATATTTGGATAGGATATGATAATAAACAATATGAGAGCTTATCAGGTGGGGAGAGGCAAAAAATAGATATAAGTATACAATTCGCTTTAAGAGATATGCTTATGACATTACTGAACTTCTCATGTAATTTATTAGTACTGGATGAATTATTTGATAACCTTGATGAGTTAGGAAGTGAGAGTTTAGTAGAATTATTAACAGATTTAAAAGATGTGGACTCCGTATTTATAATAACGCATCATGCACATATACCAATACCATATGATAAAGAAATAATAATAAGTAAGAATGAGAAAGGCTTTTCAGAAATAATAAATAGGTAGTAATATGACATTAAAAGAACTAGATGAAAAATACAAACATATGATAAGATCTGATAATATAAATGAAGAAGAGATGTATGATATAATATATAAGATGGTATATAAAGTAGCAAGAAGGAATAGGCTATTCACTCAGTCTTATAATTATCCAGACTTCTCTACATATATGGCAGGATCTATGATGATTAGAGCTTTAGATAAAACAAAAACACCAGTTAAATCTATGCTAGGGTATATCAGTTTTGCCTGAAGAGGATTCTACCACGTATTTATAAATGAAGAGTTTCCACTAATGATAGATACTAATATAATGCCAAACGGACCGCTACTAGCGGAAAGTTTAAGTGATATGGTGAGAGAAGAAGTAGTAAGTCAAGCAGAAGCAACAGATAGGGTAGAAGAGGTATCATACATACGATCAATACCTAAGATACTAGACAGCATATTAGATAAGAGTATATATTCGAACAGTTCGTATAGGCATTGAATGAAGCTTAAAGTATTATGAGATCTAGTAAATCCATATATAAAATTCAATATTAAACTACCACATCATATAGATCAATATTCTAGTATTATAAAAACAAAAATACATGAAGAGATATATAATAATATACAAGAAATGATATCAGAACAGTCTTTCACTTATGATATGATAAGACGAGCAAATTATATAGGAAATGTAGACGGAGGAGAGAATGAGTAAATACATAGATATAGAGAAATTAAATGAATCAGATATATTCTCAACCTCCTTATTTATTTTATATAGGATATCTAAAATTCCAGAATATTCATTGATAAGTGAATTACCTTATTTATTAGATGAGGATAATATGTTAAAGTTAATTACGTATTATGGCGGTAAGACAATTAAGATACCAACATTAGGAGAATTTAAAGGAACTTTAAAGATACTACTCTTGTATCAAGGATATAAAGTAGAAGGAAAACCCTGGTTAGAATCATTAAGAGCAGCTGGGTATGATATAACCGAAGCAAGGCAAGCGGAAAAAGAGTTAAAGAAATTTCAAGATACGTTAAAGAAATATAATATAACTAGGAAGAACTTCTATGAGTAAACTAATTAAACTAATGCACAAAATAGAAGTATGGAAAAACATAGATAAAGATGAGCTACTGTTTGAAAATATAGAAAGAAAGTTACATAATAGTCTATTAAACTATAATAGGCGATTAAAAGAAAATTTAGATAGGGTAATAAACAACATGGTATTTATGGATGAGATAAAAACATTAAAGCATATAAATACTAAGATAATAAGACAGAAAAAAAGGAGATAGAATAATTAATGAAAATAGATAAAGACTTATATATTAAAGAAGTCGCAACATTAAGTGGACTATCGGAAGCTACCTTAAAAAAACTATATAGGATAAATATGCTAATATTATCCCATGAACTTAATGCTCAAGAACAGTTAGAAGAAGGCACTAAAAAATACGTTAATTTAGGAACATATGGACAGTTAGAGATAACAGAAATAAACAATCGATTAGTATATAGGTTTCACGCAAGTGCTGAATTCAATAAAGTGGTACGTCGATCTATTTTAGAAAAGCAAAATCTATTAACGAATAGGCTAAGCGACAAATTAATTAAACATATAGAGAAAACTTACAGAGATATAATATAGGAGAGTTAAATGGCGAAAGACAATAAAAAATTAGAACTAACAAAAACAGATTCGTTAGAGTATCTAACTAGAAAAGTATTAGATTCTAAAAGTGATGTAGACGTTAAACGCTTTACCTCTCTGCTTCGAATAAGTCAAGCAAAAAAAGAATTAATAAGAGTAGTAAGACTGACGGAAGCATTAGATAGATTAGAGGAAGAACTATTTAAAAGATTAGAAGATTCCCCAGAAAGATTCCATACGGATGAATTAATGAACTTAACTAAAGTTATTCAATCTTCTATAGATAGGTCTAATAAGATAATTGATGATTTGCATGAGAATGAAACATTATTATCGACTATATCGGTAACCAAAATAGCTGTTAAGCCGCCCAAATCAAGTACTTTTGATTTAAATGCTAGAGAGAGAATTAAGAACGCTGTTAGTGGTATTATTAAATCATTAGAAGAGGAAGAAAGAATAATAATCGAAGTACCAGAAGAGGAATAAAATGAAACTAAATGGAATAGATATAGATAAATTTTTAGACTCATTAAAAGATGAGAAAGAAAAAAAAGAAGTACTTAATATATTACAGGAATACGCTAAAGATGGAAAATCTAAAACATACGAAGAGATAATGTTAGAAGATTATGAAGAAATCCCAGTAGATATTAGAACATTTATAACAGATCCATTATATCTAGGAAATTCATATGTAGACGAATCAGGAAAATG
>CAYVGR010000002.1:0-38012 GCA_964450065.1 uncultured Prevotella sp.
CATACGGACAGCCCATGCACTGTTTTGATGCAGACATGGTTGTCGGCCATAAAATTATAGTGAAGACACAACCAGAGGGAACAAAGTTTGTGACTTTAGATGGGGTAGAGCATGAGCTCGGGGAACACGACTTAAGCATTTGTAATACTGAGGCACCAATGTGTATTGCAGGTGTTTTTGGAGGCCAAGGTTCCGGTACATACGAAACCACCAAGAACGTAGTTTTGGAAAGTGCTTATTTCCATCCAACATGGATTCGAAAAAGTGCACGTCGACATGGGTTAAGCACTGACTCCAGTTTTAGGTTTGAACGCGGAATAGATCCTAATGGTCAAATATATGCTTTGAAACAAGCTGCTATTTTATGTAAAGAGTTGGCTGGGGGGAAAGTTTCCATGCAAATAAAAGATATATATCCAGAGCCTATCGAAGATTTTAAGGTGAATCTTCAATTTGAATACTGCAACAAGCTGATAGGTAAGCATATAGGAAATGATACTATCAAGAATATTGTTCAAAGTTTGGATATAAAGGTGGAAAGTGAGGACAAAGATGGGCTTCAACTATTGGTGCCGGCTTATCGTGTAGATGTTCAACGTCCATGTGATGTTGTAGAAGAAATCCTTCGGATCTATGGTTATAATAATGTGGAAATCCCAACATTATTGAAATCATCATTAACAGTTGCGGGGGATGAGGACAAAGAACACCATCTTGAAAATATTATCAGTGAACAACTGGTGGGTTGTGGTTTTAATGAAATAATCAATAATTCTCTTACTAAGTCTTCTTATTATAATGGTGACAAGGTTACATCCTATCCTTGGGCAAATGCTGTTAAGGTGATGAATCCACTGAGTGCGGATTTAGGTGTCATGCGACAAACTCTATTATATGGTGGGTTGGAATCCATTGCACGTAACATTAACCGTAAACGCAATAACCTGAGATTCTTCGAGGTAGGTAACGTATATAAATATTCTCCCGAAAAGGACAGTAATGAAGCTCCTATCAAAGCATATTCTCAAGAATATCATTTAGGGTTATGGTTAACGGGAAAAAGGGTAGAGAACTCATGGGCACATAGTGATGAAGAAAGTTCTTTCTATGAACTTAAAAGCTATGTGGAAAATATTTTAACTCGTATAGGTATTCCTAAAAAAGCTTTGGCCAGCACTAAAACCATAAATAATATTTTTGCCTATGGACTAACCTTAAAAAATCATGAAGGCAAAGTATTTGTTGAATTTGGAAAGGTTTGTAGAAAACTTTTGCATCAAATGGACATCGATAATGATGTATATTATGCAGAGTTTAATTGGGCTGGACTCATGAAAACCGTTAAGAGCCATAAAACTGAATTCAAGGAACTCAATAAATTCCCGTCGGTTAGTAGGGATTTGGCATTGTTACTTGATGATAGTATTGAGTTTGCACAGGTTGAGGAAATTGCACATCAGACAGAAAAGAAACTTCTAAGACAAGTGATATTGTTTGATGTTTATCAAGGTAAGAACCTTCCGGAAGGCAAGAAAAGTTATGCTGTAAATTTTATCCTCGAAGATGAAAAGAAGACCTTGACAGATGAAAAGATTGATATGGTTATGAAAAAACTTGTTAAAAACTTAACCTCTAAATTGGGTGCAGAACTTAGATAATTAGATAACAAATATAAAATATTAATATATAAATTCCAATGGGAAGAGCATTTGAGTATCGTAAAGCTGCGAAATTGAAAAGATGGGGTCACATGGCCCGTGCATTCACTAAATTAGGAAAACAGATTGCAATAGCAGTAAAAGAAGGAGGACCAGAACCGGAAAACAATCCTACACTCCGTGCTATCATTGCCACATGCAAGCGCGAGAACATGCCTAAAGACAATATTGAACGCGCTATAAAAAATGCACAAGGCAAAGACACAAGTGACTATAAAAATGTGACTTATGAAGGCTATGGCCCTCATGGAATAGCTATTTTTGTAGAGACCTTGACAGATAACACCACGCGTACGGTTGGAGATGTTCGTTCGGTGTTTAATAAATTTAACGGTAACCTCGGAACACAAGGTTCATTGGATTTTCTTTTTGATCATAAATGTGTATTTACATTTAAGCAGAAAGATAATTTGAATATGGATGAACTTATTCTTGATTTTATCGACTATAATGTTGATGATGAATATGATATCGACGATGAAGAAGATGAAATTACTATATATGGCGAACCTACAAGTTTTGGAGACATACAAAAACATCTTGAAGAGAATGGATTTGAGATAACAAGTGCAGAATTTACTCGTATTCCAAATGACTTAAAATACGTCACACCAGAAGAACGGGAAAGCATTGATAAAATGGTTGAGAAACTTGAGGAGTTTGATGATGTTCAGAATGTCTACACCAATATGAAACCGGAATAGAGCAAACATATATATTATCAGAGGCTTCCCACATAAGCTATTGCTTTGGTGGAAAGTCTCTGATATTATATAATGCAAGTTATGATAAATACTATCTATTATAGTCCCTATTATTGCATGTTACTTTATTGATAAGGATTAATAGATTCTCAAATCAGATATAACAGAAGTTCCCACACTTCTATTGAGACGACTAACCAATTGTGAACGCATCATGCTCAAGTCTTGTCGCAAAGCTGGATTTGTGATTTTTACAAACAAAACTTGATTCTTTATAAACTTATTTGCTGTATATCCTGCAATCTTTTCTCCAACAACTTCATCCCAAGCTTCTACTATACGTTTTTGAAGTAAAGGTGTTTCTAATCCCTCATTGCGCAAGAATTGTTGTAATACATCTCCCAAAGGCTTAACATCTCGTTTAAACATTATTATTTCTCCTTTCTGTTATCTTCCCATCCTTAACATCGAACAGTTTATAATCTTCATTGTTGTGACTCAATATTTGATCCAAGTGCCCTCGATTTGTATCTGTAATGAAAATTTGTCCAAAATTATCTCCTGATACAAGCCTAATGATCTGTTCTACCCGTTGAGAATCAAGTTTATCAAAAATATCATCAAGAAGCAATAACGGTGTTGTTTTAGAAGTTGTACGACGCAAAAAATCAAACTGAGCCAACTTCAATGCAAGTACATATGTTTTTATCTGCCCCTGACTTCCTTCTCGTTTCATCGGGTATCCTCCTATCAGCATTTCCAACTCATCCCGATGAATACCATGCAAACTATAGCCAACAGCTCTATCCTTAAACCGTTCTTGCTGAAGAATCTCAAGTAAATTTCCACGTTGACAATGTGATAGGTATCTTAATGAGACCTCCTCTTGTTGTCCTGAAATTTGTTGATATATCTCTTGGAAAATAGGAATCAGTTCAGTAACAAATGCATTACGTTTCTTGTAAACAATCTCTCCCTGTTCGGCCATTTCTGTTTCCCACAGATCAAAGAGTGTGGTATCGGGGGTCTCTTCCATTTTCAGCAAGGCATTTCTTTGTTGCCACGCTTTATTATAGCTATTCAGAGCATCAATGTATAGTTTGTCATACTGAGCAATAACTATATCCATTAACTTTCTTCGACCTTCTCCTCCACCATCTACAAGCACCATATCAGATGGAGAAACAAATATTAAAGGAACCAAACCAATATGTTCAGAAAGTTTTTTATATGCCTTTTTGTTACGTCGGAATTGTTTTCCACGCCCTCTTTTTAAGCCTACATTAATATTTTCGTTGTCTCCATCATCTGTAACATAATCTCCATCTATCACAAAGAAATTCTTACCATGCATCAGAACCTGGCTGTCTATATTTGTAAAACAACTATGACAAAAAGATAAAAAATAAATAGCATCCAAAAGGTTTGTTTTTCCCTCACCATTGTTTCCAATAAAACAATTTATTTTAGGAGAGAAAGAAAGTTCTGCCGCACCTATATTCTTATAGTTTATAATCGAAATGTTTTTTAATACCATCTGTTCTGACTCTGTTATATGCAAAGTTAGCTTATTTAGTATTAAAAACGAAAATAAAAGCTTTTAAATTTCAATATGTGAGATAAAGTTGTTAATTTTGTTGCGATTTATCGAAAATAATAACACTATAAATAATGACAAATTCAAACGAACAAGCAACATACGAGGTTGCTTCAAAATCTGAAGCTTTTTTTCGAAAAAACGGTAAAGCTACTCTTATCGCTATAGCAGCGATTGTTCTTATCATTGCAGGGTATTTTAGCTATAAGTCATTCATCAGCTCTCCTCGCGAAGAGAAAGCAAGTACTGCTATTGCTCGCGGACAGGAATATTTCAATAGTGAACAATTTGATATAGCTCTTAATGGTGATAAGACAGGTTACGTCGGTTTTGTAAAAATTGCTTCCGACTACAGTAGCACCAAAGCTGGTAACCTGGCAAAACTTTATGCAGGTTTAAGTTATGCTCAGCTCGGCAAATGGCAGGATGCCGTGAAATATCTCGAGGACTATTCTCCTGGAAAAGATGCTATCGTTAGCCCGGCAGCTATCCAAGCACTTGGAAATGCATATGCACATGTTGGACAGGTAGATAAGGCTGTTAGTAAATTGAAAGACGCAGCTAACAAGGCTGATTCAAAAGCTAAGGACGGTATTAACAAAAGTCTCTCCCCCACTTTCTTGCTTCAAGCTGCTCAGCTTTTGGAATCCCAAAAGAAGCAAGATGAAGCTTTAAAGATTTATCAGGATATTAAGAAAAAATACATAAACTCCATGCTTGTCCAAAGCAATGAGATTGATAAATATATAGAAAGGTCAACGAAGTAAAATGGCAACAGCACTCCACAATCTCTCAAATTACGACCCCAACAAAGTTCCCGATGCAAGCAATATGTGTTTTGGTATTGTTGTATCTGAATGGAATATGGAGATAACGGGAGCTCTTCTTGACGGAGCTGTCAAAACTTTAGAGAAGCACGGCACAATTCCTGAGAACATCCATGTAAAGAGGGTACCGGGAAGCTTTGAGCTTGTATATGGTGCACAGCAAATGTGCAAGAACGATGGGTTTGATGCCATTATTATCCTTGGCTGTGTTATTCGTGGCGAAACACCTCATTTTGATTATATCTGTGAGGGGGTAACCAACGGAATATCACACCTGAATGCAAGCCAAAACATCCCCGTTGTATTCGGGTTGCTAACAACCAACGACCTTCAACAAGCTAAGGATCGTAGTGGTGGCCGATTAGGAAACAAAGGTGACGAAAGTGCCGTTGTAGCCATCAAGATGGCCAAATTTTAAGCATAAATGAATGCTCAATTTTGCAGCAATAGATTTTGAAACGGCAAACAGTCATCGTTCAAGTGTTTGCAGTGTTGGTGTGGTGATAGTAGAGAATGGCAAAATAGCTGATTCATACTATCACCTCATTCGTCCAGTACCCAACTACTACAACATATTTACTACACGCGTACATGGCCTTACCTATAAAGACACAGAGCATGCCCCATCCTTTCCTGAGGTCTGGGCAGAGATTGAACCCAAAATAAAACACTTTCCTCTTGTTGCTCACAATAAAGCTTTTGACGAGAGTTGTCTCAAAGCAGTGTTCAGAACTTATAGATTAGAATATCCGAACTACCCTTTTTTATGTACACTTGTAGCAGCTCGGAAGCTATGGAAACGAGGAACGCTCGAAAACTATCAGCTACAAACGGTAGCACAAGAGTGTGGATACTATTTAAGAAATCATCACAATGCCTTAGCAGACGCAGAAGCATGTGCAGCCATTGCAGTGAGAATATTATAATATCATCTTAAAAGATTATAAACTATGAGACTATACGAATATTTACAAGCATACGAATTCGATGAGTTGATGCCCGTTATTGCCAATATGTTCCTTGGTACTAAGAAATACCAAGAGCCTTTAAGACAAGCTTATGACATATTAATTAACATGTCCCCAGTACCCTCGAAAAAAGAGATAAAATATAAAATATTGTCTTCAGCTAACGCAGACGAACACTACATGGGTGCGGAAGACCGGGATTTCGATACTTCTTGGGAAATATGTCTCGGCAAAAATATTACCAAGGAAAAAGGGGTAGACCTATCTGATATTGAAATGGTAGCCAACGCCTTGGTCAATGTTTGTCTTATTGCCCGGCATCCACGCTCGTTTGACAGAGCATATGCAGAACTAACAAGAGCTGAGAGATAGTACATACTACCTTATCCAGGTTGTTCTCAAAACTCCTATTTGGCAGATTGGGAGATTAAATGATTAGCTCATGTAGCTTCCAACCTTCTTGGAGGCTACATGAGCTAATTGATAATTAAACAATCTTATCTTCCCTCCTATCTTTCTACTCTCACTCTTCTACCTCGTCAGCAGTCTCCAAATCTATACCCAGTTTAGCATCCTTAGATACAGATACATTTCCAAAATTATCTATTTTTAGCATCAAAGGTACATACTCGTCGCTCGACTTATCCGGATTTCCCACACTTGCAGCGAAAAACAAGAAATTACCTTCTGCCTTAACAAATACAATGCCAAGCAGGGCTCCTTCCTTGTAGTACATATCGTCTACAAACTTCTTAAAAAAACTCTTTGTAAATTCTTCCTTGAAAAACTCGGTACCATCTGCGCGAACCACACGCAATATAATACGGTTGTCAAAATATTTGGAAAATCCATCCGAGACAAGTGGCAACGATTCATCTGCCGTCAATTTGGTCTCAATAGTATATGTTTTTCCAATCCACTCTGTTTTTCTTGTTTGTGAATAATCTCCCATTTTAAGTGTCTTGGATGTCTTTGCAACTTCTGGTTTCTTTTTGGCAATAATAATATTGCTTGGTTTCTTTTCAGAACATGAAAACATTGTCAAGCCAGCCAATGTCATCGCACATAAACCTAATATTCTTTTCATTGATTTAATGTTGGTTATACCTGCAAAGATAAACAAAAAGATTTAAAAATCAAAAGGCCTCCCCTATTCACATAGAGGAAGCCCACTCCTAAATACCTTCAAATCTTTAATAACCTATTGAGTTTCACACGATATAATAAAAGTCTCGTTTAATGAATTGTGTTTGTTAATCTATTTCCTAACCACTGACGCTCATAAGATCGAGAAAACCTCTCTGACAGCAATTCTCATTACTCTGTGCTTTCGCTGTAAAAATTGTCATCATTACAGCAGCAGTCATTGTCGTGAGTTTAGTCATAATATTAGGAAGTGGTTTTGTTATTTAATTCTATTGATAACATGTTGTTTGCTTTTGGAATTCTACTGTAATATGACGATAGTAAAAAGCTAATGGTTTAATTGTTGATTCAAAAAAAAACTTAATTTTCTGATTTTCTATGTTTTTGTAAGTATCTTTGCAATAAGACTAACAGCAAACACAGATGCAAAGCTATCGCTTCATATTACTTTATTTATTGGTGTCTCTTTTTATCATAACGAGTTGTGGGCAGCAGACCAAGGATGTAACCAAGCCGTCTGTGGACACTATTCCAATGATGGCGATGCAGATTCAAAAGTGTTCACGACTATATACATCAGAATATCAACTTCGCAAGATAGTAACCTATAATGATTCCATGACTATCAACGGGTCATTTCTACACAAAGACTTTAAGATGGACCTGCCAATGGGAAGGCGCAAAGTGGCAATTCCAATGACAGCCACAGTGAAAGCATACGTAGACTTTACCAACTTCTCCGAAAAAAACATAAAAAAGAACAACCAAAAAATTGAAATAGTATTACCCGATCCTGAAGTTATCATGACCGGTACCCAAGTGGATCATGAAGCTATAAGAAAAAAAGTATCACTCATGCGAAAAAATTTTTCAGATGAGGAAATAACACGCATTCAGCAACAAGGGCGCAATGACATGATCAAGTCACTACCAAATCTTGGTATAATAGAAAATGCCCGCCAAAATGCAGCCCGTCAAATTTTTCCAATAATAGAGCAAATGGGGTATTCATCAGATGATGTAACAATTACCTTCCGTAAAAAATTTACATTGAACGACTTTTCGACACTCATTAAGAAAATAGAATAAAGTTTATGGGAAATCATAATGATTATAAACGCTACCTTTTCGGATATAATCCCAAAACTCTTATTTTGGGTGTGTTCTTGTTTATAGCTGTTGTTGCATTTATAATATGGACAGTTAGAGGTTGTGATGTCAGAACAGAGAACAACGGAAAGATAGGTATCACACCTGTCCAAATAGCCAAAATACGAAGCATCGGACAGTGGGAATTTCTTGCCATTAGTGATGAAGAGATCATAGACACCATACGATATGGCTTCTTTGGCGATGACGAATTGTCTCGAATATACTATGGTACTCTTCGCCTTGGCATCGATCTCAGCGAAACTAAGGAAGATTGGATAAGCATGGATGGGGACACCATTACTGCCCTGCTGCCTCCTATAAAGTTGTTGGATGAGAACTTTCTTGACGAGGCTCGAACCAAAGCCTTCTTTGAGGAAGGCAAATGGACTGAAGCAGACAAGGCGAAACTTACTTTAAAAGCAGCCCAAACTATGAAAGCACGATGCCTTACACCATCAAATATTCGTAGTGCAGAACAAAGTGCATCGACGCAGTTTAGTAATTTATTGCGATCAATGGGATTTAAATTTACTAAAGTAAGGTTCACGAAGCAAAACCACAAATAAAAACACGAGATAGAGTATCAGCTCTCTTTCTCCAGTCTCTATCTTCGATTAATTTTCTTCACTTCCTTTCACGTCTTAAAATAAGGCAATTATATATTAGTTGGCACTACACGGTGTCAGTCATCCTTAGAATGTGAGATGAATTTACAGTTTAAACATTTATATTAAAGAAATTTAGTTATGGACAAAATGTTAGAAAAACTCAAGGCACAAGAAGCAAGACTCGTTAAGGAACAACAAAGTCATTTACACGAAGGAAAAATAAAGTTGTCACCAAAGATTGACATTGAGGAAAAGCTCCGCAATGGTTATATCACTGCTGATGACTATAGAAAATCTCATCAGTAATAATACTATTTATCTCTGATGACTCGCCCCTCTAAAGAGAAACAACGGAAATGAACTTATCCGTCTTTGCAAAACCGAAAACTACCCTAACACCACATCGAGAATCATCATCAGTACAAAACCAATAGCGAAGCCTATGGTCGACCAGTTGGAATGTTCGCCTTCAGATGCTTCGGGAATTAGTTCTTCTATCACAACATAAAGCATGGCACCGGCAGCAAAAGCTAGCAAATAAGGCAAGATAGGAGTCATTACAGAAGCCAGGAGAATGACCAAAACAGCTCCTAAGGGCTCAACGGCTCCACTAAGCGTACCCATCACAAACGACTTCATCTTGCTACCGCCAGCAGCCTTCATCGGCATTGAGATGATAGCTCCTTCTGGAATGTTCTGTATCGCAATACCCACTGCCAACGACATGACACCGGCAGCTGATATCCACTCCCCTCCTTGTAAGGCTCCGGCAATTACAACACCCACAGCCATGCCCTCCGGGAAATTATGTATCGTCACGGCCAGTGACAACATCGTTACTTTAGACAAATGAACCTTGGGACCTTCAGGAGAGGTATTGCCGAAGTGCAAATGAGGAGTTATCGTATCCAATATCAGCAAGAACCCCATTCCAGCAAGCAGTCCCACTGCAGCGGGCATCACCATCATCTTGCCCATATCAGCCGACATATCCATAGCCGGAATAATAAGCGACCATATCGAAGCGGCTATCATTACTCCTGAAGCAAACCCCAGCAAAGTCTTTTGGAGCATGGGGGACATCTCGTCTTTCATAAAAAAAACAAAAGCCGACCCGAGCATCGTCCCCAGGAAGGGTATCATTAATGTTAATATCAGCACATCCATTTATGATCTTATTACATAGAGAATGACCAAAAGAAATATGGAAATTTGAAAATTTAAGAAAGACCGTGTCAATGTTCGTGACATCGTCCGAAAACAGTCATTGCGGTTAAGGAAAGTCACAACGGTGTCTCATACACAAGCCTCCCCTTGTATCATATATCAAAAGACTTAGTTGTGTACCAGCGTTCCAATCTCCTCGCCGACCATCACCTTCCTAAGATTTCCCACAACATCCATGTTGAATACGTAAATGGGCAGATCATTGGCCTGACACATACAGATAGCAGTAAGATCCATGACTTTGAGCCCTTGATCCAAAACCTCCTTATAGGTAAGTTCTGAGTACTTGGTGGCGGAAGGGTCTTTCTCCGGGTCGGCAGTATAAACCCCATCTACACGTGTACCCTTGAGCATCACGTCCGCTTCAATCTCAATACCCCGAAGCGAACTGCCCGTATCGGTAGTAAAATATGGGCTACCCGTGCCAGCGGAGAAGATACACACCTTACCGTCCTCCATAGCCTCAATAGCATTCCATTTATTGTAAAACTCACCGATGGGTTCCATACGAATTGCAGTCATCACCTTGTTCTTCACACCAAGGGCACCAAGGGCAGAGCTGAGGGCCAACGAATTAATAACCGTAGCACACATCCCCATTTGATCGCCCTTCACACGGTCGAATCCCTTCTGGCTTCCACTCAACCCTCGAAAGATGTTACCACCGCCAATAACAATGCCGATTTGAACACCCATATCGTGAACTTCCTTAATCTGTCGAGCGTAATCATCCAAGCGATCAGCATCAATGCCATATCCCTGATTACCCATAAGGCTTTCACCTGAAAGTTTTAACAATATTCTTTTAAATCTTGCCATAATGATAGTATTATTTTTTCGTCATTCAAAGTCTAAATATAATTACCTGATTCGCTAATTAAGGGGAGAACTGTTCTCAAGCTATACGGAGAAATCAGATAATGTATTCCACCTCCTTAAACATATATTCTCTAATCATTCCGGAGCGGTCACGCAGAATAAGGCGTCCGTCATCCTCCACTTCCACAACAGCAGCCTCAAACTCCCCCTTCTGATCCCGGTATGGATGAAAGCCGCGCAGACGATAAAGGCACGACTCATAGGTATCTGCAATCCCGCCATAGTCTCCATTTTGGCTGTCTTTCAGAAAATCATCAAAACGCCTCACGATATCATTGAGCAGCCGAGTGCGGTCTATCTCATGCCCCATAATCTGATACAACGATACAGGATTAGGAGCGTTACTATGAAATTCTTGTTGATTAACATTGAGCCCTACGCCTAACACGCAATCCTTCATACGTCCACCACTAAGCCGACTCTCGATAAGGATGCCACATAATTTCAAATCCTTGTAATAGATGTCGTTAGGCCATTTGATTGTAATATCATCCAAAAATTCGCTCAGCGCATCTCTAAGTGCCAAAGCAATACATTTGGAGAGAACAAACTGCATGCGCACGGGTACCCACGTCGGATGACATAGGATAGAGAACAGAAGATTCTTCCCACGCTCGCTTTCCCAACTATTAGTTCCCTGTCCCCTGCCGGCCGACTGATAATCTGTGCTTACCACTATCATGCGCGCAGGCTGTTCGAGGGTCAACGCAGACTCATCGAGCTGATGCAGACAATAACGATTGGTACTGTCCGTTTCGTCTAAACTAACAAAGCGGATACCGTTGTCTTTCTTTTTCCTCTTAAACAAGTAGCGGATTGAAAGCATCTTCAATATGATTAATGTTGATGTCGGCACCATTCGGAGTGCCCACTATAGCGATGATATCAAAACGGAGCTCCTCCACCACATCATTCATCTTAACATAGTTGTCGGCAGCCCTGCCAATATGCCGAATTTTTCTAATATCTACAGCATCTTCCGGATCCGTCAACTGCTCGCAAGCTCTTGTCTTCACCTCTACAAACACAATGGTATGCCGATCAGGTGTCTTACATATTATATCAATATCGACCTTGCTTCGCCCATATCTCCAGTCATGCTCCAAAAGAACATATCCTTGTTTTGTCAGGAAGTCGATAGCCGTATCTTCTCCCCATTTGCCAAGGTCGTTGTGTTGTGCCATAAACAGTATATTGTGTTTACTGCAAAAGTAGTGGTTTTATTCGATACTTCAAAGGGAATGTTGTATTTTTGCACAGAACAAAATAAACGTGTGGAAAGATTAATAGATGAATTTCCTCTCCCCCACCCTTAACTCCAAATGTCCAAATTAAAAATGCTCGAAGCCGAAACTCAGGAACAGAAAGACGAACGCTATATGCGCATGGCACTCAAAGAAGCAGAAATTGCCTTCGAGGAAGGAGAAATTCCTGTTGGTGCCGTTATTGTGAGCCATGACCGTATTGTATCACGTGCGCATAATCAAACCGAAACTCTCCACGATGTGACCGCTCATGCCGAGATACTCGCCATTACTGCCGCTGCCAATTCCATGGGTGGAAAATATCTGCCCGATTGCACGTTGTATGTCACCGTAGAGCCCTGCGTAATGTGTGCCGGAGCCTTAGGCTGGGCACAAATAGGACGTGTGGTTTATGGCGTAGGAGAAGAGAAGCGAGGGTATAGACGCTATGCGCCCGATGCACTGCATCCTAAGGCTACAGTCACATCGGGCGTATTGCAAGATGAGTGCAAGGCACTCATGACAGAGTTTTTTAAAAGTAAGCGATAATCCGCTTCTCCATTATAGTTTTACCTTACCTGTATCACCAAATATTTGCTGGTACTCCAGAATATTTCAGGGTTAGTGATGTTCAACACATATTGGTTATTGGCATCACGAGTCAGGTTGTAACTGCTTGACGGGTGCATGGTAAGCAGCTTAGCTGACTTGGAATACAACTTCACACTCTTGAATGAGCGAATATCTATTTTGGTAAAGTAGCTCTTGTTAAAGCTCGACTGCAACACCTTTCCATCCATAAGAATACGTTGCTCCTTCAACTCCTTTTTGTTACCAAACACGTACCATGCCGTGTTGAGCTGTGCATCTTGTCCGCTAATCGTTTGCGACTTTCGGGCATTTTCCTCCTTAAGATCGCTTACATCAGTATTCAGATTGTTAATGGTCTCGTCCAGCTCAGTGATATGTATGTTCTTTGCATCAAGTTCTGCACGCAACTGCTGCATCTGCTTGTCTTTCTCTTCAAGCTGTGCTAACATACCCTCTATAGTCTTCGTCATTTCCTCTCCTTTGAAATTACTTTGACGCAACTGCTTCTGCAACTTGTTAATAAGCTCTCGGTTTTGCTTCATGCGTGTGGAGATGAACTTAACACTCTCCCTGATTTGCTGAGCCTGATTCGCTCCCTCACCATTCTTAATAAGACTGACACGATTCTCTGCCTCGCTGATCTCTCGAAATCCTTCCTGAATTTCGTTCATGATACCCATCATGTCATTAATCTCATTATCACGCTGGGCAATGATTTTCTGCAAAGAATCGTTTTGCTCCAAACTCTGATAGTCTATTGACTTCCCTTTGTTCTCTTTACATCCCACGGCAAGAAAAAGCACCAGGGCCATAGATAATAATAACGTCTTTTTCATATTCAATGTCTTTAAAATTTCTTGCTATATTATTACTTAACGGCAGTCTTCCCTGCCAATACTATTACTATTTCTCCCCGAGGAGCCGTCTCCGTAAAATGAGCGACGACATCATTCAATGTTCCTCTGACATGCTCTTCGTGTATCTTGGATATCTCACGCGAAACACTTACCTGTCGGTCACCGCCGAAAACCTCGGCAAACTGTGTCAGCGTTTTAAGCAGTCGGTATGGCGACTCGTAGAACACCATTGTTCTCGGCTCCTCTCTCAGACTCTCGAGACGCGTCTTTCTTCCTTTCTTCTGAGGAAGGAATCCTTCGAAGCAGAATCTGTCACAAGGCAATCCGGAAGACACCATGGCCGGGATACATGCCGTAGGACCGGGCAAGGTTATCACTGTGATTCCGGCGCGAACAGCCTCACGAACCAAGTAGAACCCCGGGTCGC
The DNA here is from genome assembly GCA_964450065.1 of uncultured Prevotella sp. Lineage (GTDB taxonomy): Bacteria > Bacteroidota > Bacteroidia > Bacteroidales > Bacteroidaceae > Prevotella. Next base: position 13,946 of record CAYVGR010000002.1, read on the forward strand.
TGATTCCAGGAGTCCCGGCATCGCTGACCAAAGCTATTGTTTGTCCTGCCTTGAGCCTATCAACGACACCTGCTGATGTTCCGTGTTCATTAAACTTATGGTGTGACATCAGTCGGTTTTTTATATCAAGATGTTTGAACAGAATACCCGATGTTCGTGTATCTTCTGCCAGCACCAAGTCAGCTTCTTTCAGAATACGGACGGCACGCAATGTTATATCTTCCATGTTGCCCACAGGTGTGGGTACAATATATAGGATGCCCATAATAGTTAGCAAATATAAGTAAATAATATTCCGCATCAAAATTATATCTTATTTCTTTGCATTTTTTAAGCAACCATAAAAAACATGACCTTGCGTGATTGACTGATACCTATCTTTTATTATCTTTGCAATTACTATGATGGAATACAATACAGGGGAGAACCGCCGTCCCGGAAGAATAGAGGTGGTATGCGGGTCAATGTTCTCCGGAAAGACCGAAGAACTTATCCGACGTATGAAACGAGCCATGTTTGCCAAGCAAAAGGTAGAAATATTCAAACCTGCCATGGATACCCGTTATTCTGATGTAAACGTTGTCAGCCACGACCGCAACATGATCCCTTCTACCCCGGTTGAAAAGCCAGAGGATATTTTAGCACAATATGCCGGGCACGATGTGATTGGTATCGACGAGGCTCAGTTTTTCGACAGCAAACTCATCGACGTATGCAACACAATGTCATACAAGGGAGTACGTGTAATTGTTGCTGGTCTTGACATGGACTTTCGTGGAACACCTTTTGGCCCCATTCCTGCCCTTTGTGCAGTGGCCGACGAAGTTACCAAGGTGCATGCCATTTGTGTTAAATGCGGTGCACTGGCGTATGCCAGCCACAGATTGGTAAATGTAGAGTCACAAGTCATGCTTGGAGAGAAAACAGAATACGAACCTCTATGCCGCGACTGCTTTCAGAAAGCCTTGGCAGAAGATCATCGCAACTCCCTATCCGGCAACCTGTTCGAAAATATAGAGACCGAATAAAAGAACCGAGGGGTTCGGTATAGTACAGAGATAAATACAGGAACAAACTTAAAACACATCATATGCAAAGAGAAATTACATTCGACAAACTCGTACGCTGGGTTGGCCTCGGGTTGCTCATCATTGCAGTATTCTTCTTGTTCGACTATCTTAGTGGCGCACTTCTGCCGTTTGCAATCGCCTGGCTTTTTGCCTATCTTCTATACCCTATTGTGAGATTCATCGAAACCAAGGCAAAAATACGTTTCAGGGTGCTTTCCATTATTATCACTCTCCTTTTGGTCATTGCTGTCATCGGGCTTATCACATACCTGATCATTCCTCCGATGATTGAGCAATTCCAAAAGCTTTATGACATTCTAAACCACTGGGTGAATCAAACCACACATACAAACGGCATCTCCGAATGGATTTCCCAATGGGTTTCTGAAAACCAAAAACAAATAGAAGGGTTCCTCAAAAGTCCCGATTTCACAGATGCGGTCAAGTCAGCCGCACCAAAAGTATTCAATATTGTCGGCCAGACTGCAAGCATTGTCATCAGCGTCGTTGCTTCACTCATTGTTCTGCTCTACATGTTCTTTATCCTCTTGGATTATGAATATCTCGCCGCCAACTGGATAAGAATATTTCCAAAGAAAAACCGTCCGTTCTGGCAAGAGCTCATGGACGATGTAGCCCGGGAACTCAACAACTATATACGCGGACAGGGACTTGTTGCGCTGTGCATGGGCATTATGTTCTGCATTGGATTCACCATCATGGATTTCCCCATGGCTATCGGGTTGGGCATACTCATTGGCATTCTCGACCTTGTGCCCTATCTTCACATCTTTGCACTCATTCCGACAGCTTTCCTGGCCATGCTCAAGTCTGCCGACACGGGTCAGAACTTCTGGGTGGTGTTCGCACTTGCCGTAGCTCTTTTTATTGTCGTACAGGTTATCTGCGACATGGTCGTAACCCCGAAGATCATGGGCAAGGTCATGGGACTGAATCCCGCCATTCTGCTACTCTCCCTGTCTGTATGGGGAACTATCTTCGGCTTTATCGGACTTATCATTGCCCTACCCCTCACCACGCTCATTATGGCCTATTGGAAACGATACGTAACGCAGGAAGATGCAATGGAAGAAACAGAGCAAGGGGAAACAAGCCAAAGCTAATCTCACCTTACAAACCAGATGGCTATCATGATGTAAAAGTTATGTGCAGCTGTCTTTTGTGAGCACTTTATGCTGGATTTCTTACCTCCTCAGGTGTCTCTATATAAAATAAAATTACCATTTTTCGAATAATCTTTTTCGATCATTCAGAGAAAAATGCGCCATGTTTTAGGCCAACATATTCAGCCGGGGAAACATAAAAAATTTGAAACACCAGCGATTGATATCTTTTGGAGGTGCGATTTGGGCTTCAAGCTGGTGTGATGAAGCCACGGTCACGCTGCGTTAAAGCAGTAATCGCAATGCCATTCGATACCAATCGCAAGTGATAATATAGTAGCAGCTATTAGGTATAACCTGTACATACTGACTACCAAGCAGTTGCAAATTTCCTTAAATTTCGGGAATTTGAAGCTGCGGGATTATTTATTTTGAATATACGAAATATAGAGGGTTGTTTGTAAAGAAAATCCACCACTCATCATGCCGTACATCACCTTGATTGCGTTCGTGCCCGGCAATGGCCATTCAGGCCTTGCCGGGATTTGCGGAGCGATCAAAACTTGTAGTCAATACCCATACCGAACACCTTGTTGGTTCGGGAGTAAACATCCTGACCGGGCAAGGTAGTGCCATGGTAGCCAGGCTTGCCAGCTTCCGACTTCTTGGTATAATCTTGGTATTTGGTGGCAAAGTAGCCAACACTCATGGTTACTTTTTTGCTGAAATGTACAGCTGCACCCAGTCCCACCGACCAGCTATCGCAAGAAAACGCCGTATTCTGCTGGAAGTCGTCAGTTTGCCCGTAGTCTGTGCGCTGTCCACCAGCACTGATTGTAAAAATCTTATTAATATCATACTCTATACCAGCCAAAAACTCATTGGTGCCCCGTGTCAGGGCTTTTTGCTTTTGTCCTGCCATGTCAGCATTCTTGTCATCAAAGAAGTGATATTCTATTGTGGCTCGTAATTGAGGTGTAAACTCATAACCAGCTGCCACCGAGAGTAAGGCCGGAATATCGCTGGGCGTATTCACACCATCTCTGAAGCTTGCTAACGCACCATTGGGATCGCTGTTTTCCTTGGTATCGTTTTCGATATTAAGATTAGTCTTGAACTCATATTTTGCAGCAAGTGTGAGTCCACGATACTTATAGTTGACACTAACAACTGGCGTAATACCCCACCCGGTCTGGTCGCAATCCAGTCGCAAGTCAACCAAAGTTTTTTCCACAGACTTGAGTTTCGCGGTCACATAGCCAGAATAGTTACCAAAGAAATAGTTGGCGCGTATGCCGGCATAAGCTGTCAGCCCCGGCATAAAACGATAAACACCACCAAACTGCCCGGCATAGATGAACTGGCTGCCTTTCATGGAGCTGCTTATGTCATACATGTCTGGTGTTACCTTGCCCTGGGTCTTGGCATGAATTCCTGCCATTACCTGCGAGCGAAACATCGGCAGACCATCGTTGAACGAGGCCTTGCCTCCACCTCCGACCAAGCCTACAAAACCCGAAACGCCCCACTTGTTCTTGTTGAAACTTGCATAGGCCGAGGGCAGGATTGGTGCCGATGCATGAGCCTCAAAGGAACGAGTTCCTTCGGGATAAAGTGGAAATGTCGATTCGATACCACGGGTTTGATAAACACTCTGAATGTTGAGCGAGAGACGCCAACCGTCAGTCATGAAGCCTGTGCCAGCAGGATTGCTGTACGCGGCATCAATGTCATGCGATGCGCCCAGCGCTACCTTGCGCAGGAAATTAACGTGTTGGTTGGTGTTGGTCAATATGCCACCTGCATGTGCGTTCAGATAAGTCAGCAATAGCACTGCTGACAGAGTGTTTTTTTTCATTTTTATTTTTTTATAATAATTTTAGGGGTGCAAAGGTAAAATAAAAAATGAAAATGTCATTCAAAAAGTCCGATGTTTTGGTCAAGAAATCTACAGAAACAACACGTAGAATAAACTGATAAGGATAGTATTAAAGTGAAGAATCCAAATAGAAATGTCGTGTTTCTATTTGGATTCTTCACCTTATTACTATTGACAGTGTTCTTTGCGGCTATGGTCTCAGCCGCATGCCAAACCTGCAATATTTTTCATGAGTTAAACTGAAGATAGCTACCAACTCATTACACTTCAAATTTAAAGGTTCACAAGAAGGTCGGCCATCTCTTGTTGCAGCTCCTTGGCTTTCTGAGCAGCTGCTTGAGCAAAGTCTTGGCCGTGCCCTGCATAGATAATACCACGGCTTGAGTTTACTAACAATCCGCAGTCTTTCGTCATGCCATATTTGCAAACCTCCTGCAAGCTCCCACCTTGTGCTCCAACACCCGGGACAAGCAAGAAGTGATGAGGTACAATCTTTCTGATATCTTCAAACATCTTTCCCTGAGTAGCACCTACAACATACATCATGTTCTCCGAGTTTGCCCATTCTTGACTTTTATGCAATACCTTTTCGAACAAACGTTCGCCATGATTATCTTGCGTTAATTGAAAATCCCGGGAACCTTTGTTGGACGTAAGTGCAAGCAGCACCACCCATTTGTCCTCGTACTCTAAAAATGGGCTGACACTGTCTTCACCCATGTAGGGGGCAATGGTAAGGGCATCTACGTCGTATTCCCTGAAGAACGTGCGGGCATACATTGCTGAGGTGTTACCAATGTCGCCTCGTTTGGCATCAGCGATGATAAAATGCTGAGGAAAGTTTTGTTTGAGATAATTGACAGTTCGTTCAAAAGCCACCATACCCTTTACACCAAGGCTTTCGTAAAAGGCCAAGTTGGGTTTATATGCCACACAATAGGGGGCTGTAGCATTAATAATCTGTTTGTTAAAGGTGAAAAGAGGGTCGTCGTCAGTGAGCAGGTGGCTTGGAATCTTTTGTATGTCGGGGTCGAGTCCTACACACAAGAAAGATTTCTTACTCAGGATCTGTTCTGTTAATTGTTGTCTGTTCATGCTTACAGTTCGTTTTCTTTAAGTTTCTCTGCATTCTCTGCCACGGTCAGGTGGTCTATCATGTCTTGGATGTCACCACCCAGAAATCCTTGCAAGTCATGTGTGGTGAAACCGATGCGGTGGTCGGTGATACGTCCTTGCGGAAAGTTGTATGTGCGGATTTTGGCACTCCGATCGCCTGTTGATACCAGACTCTTGCGTCGGCTTGAAATGTCATCGAGATATTTAGAACGTTCGTGGTCGTAGATATAAGTATAGAGTCGGCTTAATGCACGCTCCTTGTTTTTGGGCTGGTCTCGGGTTTCGGTACATTCGATGAGGATTTCCTCCACCTCACCCGTGTTCGGATTCTTCCATGGATAGCGCAGACGCACTCCCGATTCCACCTTGTTGACATTTTGGCCACCGGCACCGCTTGAGCGGAAGGTGTCCCACTTGATGTCTCCCTCATTGATATTAACCTCGAATTTGTCAGCCTCGGGCAAAACCGCCACAGTCGCGGCAGAGGTATGCATGCGCCCCTGAGTTTCGGTGGCTGGCACTCGCTGGACACGATGCACGCCGCTTTCATATTTCAAAGTGCCATACACATTGTTGCCACTCACGGCGAAATCAATTTCCTTGTATCCACCAACCGATCCCTCCGATATGCTGACAACACTAACCGACCACCCTTTGGAGTCGCAATATTTCTTGTACATATTGAAAAGGTCGCCGGCAAAGAGTGCCGCCTCATCGCCTCCGGTACCAGCTCGGATTTCCATCTGCACATCTTTTGCATCCTCCGGATCTTGGGGTACAAGAGCTATCTTGATTTCTTCCTCAAGTTGTGGTTGCAAACTCTCGCTGGCCGACAGTTCCTCTCGGGCCATCTCTTTCATGTCAGGATCGTTGTCGTTGGCCAATATATCCTTAGACTCTTTGATAGCATTCAGGCAGTCTACGTATTTCTTGCGAGCATCCATGATGTCGCTAAGGTCTTTATACTCTTTGGTAAGCTTGACATAACGCTTCTGATCTGCAATGACCGAAGGGTCAGTGATGAGCGTCTTTACTTCTTCGAAACGAGCTTCCAATCCGTTGAGTTTTTCTAATATGTTATTCTCTGCCATAATTAATCTTTCATATCATTTATCGATATAGGGTATGTTGTTCTTTTTACAATATTCTTTTATGTCACTTTCTAATGTTAGAAAAGAATCACAGATACCTATTAAAGCTTTTTTGGTTGGCTCAAAATGCTTGTCATCAGCTGTTAATGTAGCTTCCACATACCTTATAAACTTTTCAAAATCCGTATTAATACTACAAAGTTTATCGATTGTATTAAAGTCTAAAGCCCTGTCTTTTGCCTTAAACCACATCTGGCTTTCGTATGGATTGGCTTTAAGCAAAATGAAACCAATACCAAAGGAATGATTGAGTCGTGCCAATTCATCTTTGAGTTCTTGATTTATATCGAAGGCAACAAGATAACCATTATTGGCCCAGCTTGAATTAGAGACTGCTTGAAAATAGCATTTTTTTAGCTCGTAATCGTTAGCTATACTCCTTTTTAACTCGTAAGAATAAAGTTTTAATGATTCCTTCTTACTTAGTGCATTAAATAATGAGTTACTTGTTTTGTTTTTCCTTACTTCAAATTTAGCACCAACAATATCGGGATGTACCCACTTTTGATGTTCTTCAGCTTTAATAGATTTCTCATGAAAAATGGTTTTCGCCATCACTCCCATGTAGTTTAAATAGCTACATAACAAGGGATGTAAATCCCTTTCAAGGAAATTCGATGATTTTGAGGGCTTAGATAAGGAAGTTTCATATTTGTGTTCTATGTTCTCAGAAAATTGACTGAGATAATAACAGTAAATATTTTTTTCGTTCTTAAAACGTTTAATCCTTACATCTCCATTCTTTATCATCTCCCCCATTAATGCTTGTACTGTTGCATATGGAGTTTTAGCTTCTTTGCTAAAAACAAATATTTTTTTTTGCAGAATGTTGTTAAACACGTCTTTGGCAATTCCTCCATTGGGGAAATCTTCAAGACTTTTAAGAATGGCTTCCTTAATAATCATTATGATTTAGCCCTTTTATTGTTTAGTAATTAAATTCTCCAAATTCAGATTTGATGGTTAAAGAGCGCTTTCCTTCTTCGATACGGCCTACTACTTGAGCATCGATATCAAAGCTTTTGCTGATAGCTATGATCTGGTCTGCAATTTCAGGACGAACGTATATCTCCATGCGATGTCCCATGTTGAACACCTGATACATCTCTTTCCAATCGGTGCCCGACAAATCATGAATAATCTTAAACAATGGAGGAACAGGGAACAGGTTGTCCTTGATAACCTTGCAGTTTTCGCCTACGAAATGAAGCACTTTAGTCTGTGCTCCTCCCGTGCAATGTACCATACCATGAATTTCGGGGCGAAGCTCATCGAGTATGCGCTTGATAACAGGAGCATACGTACGGGTAGGAGAAAGCACAAGCTGTCCGGCATCCAATGAAACTCCATCCACAGCATCGGTAAGCTTATAACGGCCACTGTATACCAGTTCCTCAGGCACGGCATGGTCGTAGCTTTCAGGGAATTTTTCGATCAAATACTTAGCAAATACATCGTGACGTGCACTGGTTAAGCCGTTGCTGCCCATGCCTCCGTTATATTGTTTCTCATATTTAGCTTGCCCTGTCGAACTCAATCCCACGATAACGTCACCCGGACGGATGTTAGCATTGTCGATAACATCTGATCGCTTCATACGACAAGTAACCGTAGAATCTACGATAATGGTGCGTACAAGGTCACCCACATCGGCCGTTTCACCTCCTGTGGGCCATATTCCTACACCCATATCACGCATTTGCGCAAGCAGTTCATCGGTACCATTGATAATGGCGCTGATCACTTCTCCGGGAACCAACATCTTGTTTCGACCGATAGTGCTCGAGACAAGAATATTGTCTACCGCACCCACACAAAGTAGGTCGTCGGTATTCATCACCACGGCATCTTGTGCAATACCTTTCCATACGCTCAGATCACCGGTTTCTTTCCAGTACATATAGGCCAGTGACGATTTAGTTCCGGCACCGTCAGCGTGCATGATGTTGCAGTATTCCGGATCACCTCCCAATATATCGGGAATGATCTTACAAAAAGCTTGAGGAAAAAGTCCCTTGTCAATGTTCTTGATTGCGTTGTGTACATCCTCTTTGGCTGCGCTCACACCACGCATCATATATCTGTTGTTCATAGTTGATGAAATCTTAAATCAATCTTCTTTATTCCAAAACTCCCAGTTGGCAAAGGCTTGCAAAAGCAGCATTTCCAATCCATTCTTCACCACAGCCCCTTGTGCCTTGCCTTTCTTCATAAACATGGTCTCGTCGGGGTTGTAAATCAAATCGTAAAGCAGATTATGTTCGTCCATTGCCTCATACGGCAGCTTGGGGCAATCGTCAGCATTAGGATACATACCACATGGGGTGCAATTCACAATCACATTGTACTCCCTGACAACATCTGCCGTAACATTCTCATACTGTATGGTATCCGTACGTTCGAAGCGACTTACCTTCACTGTTTTTAAACCAAGCGACTTAAGCCCATAGTCAATGGCTTTTGATGCTCCTCCGGTGCCAAGAATCAATGCCTTTTTATGATGAGGTTCCAGCAGGGATTCTATGCTTTTGGTAAATCCGATGACATCGCTATTGCCCCCTTTCAAAATAGTATTCTTGCCTTTGTGACTCACTTTTATAACATTAACAGCCCCAATAGCACGTGCCTCCGGAGTTAAGGAATCAAGATAGGCAATTACTTTTTCCTTATATGGAATAGTGACATTCAAACCTTTTAGATTAGGATTGGTATCTACAACCTCTAAAAAATCGTCTATTGAAGGTATTTCAAAGTTCTCGTAAACGGCATCTATTCCTTCGCTTCGGAATTTCTCATTGAAGTATTCGATAGAGAAAGAATGTACCAGCGGATAACCTATCAGTCCATATTTGTCCATAATACTTTGTGTTTAGTGAGTCAATGGATTGTAATTAAATGTCCGTATAATTATTTTTTAGCTAAATATAGCGTACATATTCCAAAGGAGAGACGTTTGAAAGAAGTTTCAACAAATCCGGCCTTCCTTAAAATTTCCATCATTTGCTCACCCTGAGGGAACGCCTCGATGGTGGCCGTCAGATATTTATAAGCTCTCTTGTCTTTGGCTATGAGGCTTGCATAGAGCGGGAGAAAAGTATGCGTGTAAACTCTATACAACTGTTTCATTGGGAAAGTGACAGGTGTAGTAAGTTCCACAATGCTCAGATGTCCTCCCTTTTTAAGCACCCTGTACATTTCACTGAGTCCCTTGTCAAGATCCTGAAAGTTGCGTATGCCAAAGGCTGCGGTTACAGCATCGAAGGTGTTGTCGGCAAACGACATGTTGAGAGAGTCCTCTTTCTGAAACTCTATAACATCATCCATGCCTAAAGCTGCAACTTTTTTGCGTCCAATGGCCATCATTCCCTCCGATATATCAGCACCGATTACCTTTTTAGGCTTCAGTAATGCTGCCGACTGTATGGCAAAGTCGCCTGTTCCGGTAGCAATGTCGAGAACAACTTGAGGATGGAGATGCTCAAGTTGCCTAATGGCTTTGCGTCTCCATCCTTTGTCTATATTCCACGACAAACGGTGGTTTAGGGTATCGTAAGTGTCGGCAATGTTGTCGAACATTTTTTCTACCAGCTCACCCTTTTCACCATTATCGCCGTATGGTTTTATCTTTTCTTGCTGATACATGTGAGTTTTTACTTGCGTGTTGCAAGGTAATTATTGACGTTGCGCTCTATTCTTGAGGCAAGATCAGCTTCTTTGTCAGCTTTGTCAAACTTTTCACCGGTAATGTGTTCGTAAAGTTCGATATATCTTTCGGAAACACTCTCTGCATATTCGTCAGTAATCTCAGGCATGGTCTGTCCGGGTTCATTCATGAAGTTATGGTCGATGAGCCACTGACGTACAAATTCCTTGGAGAGTTGCTTCTGTGGTTCGCCTTTCTCGAAACGTTCCTCGTAACCATCAGCATAAAAATAGCGACTTGAGTCTGGAGTATGGATTTCATCGATAAGGTATATCTGATCACCCTTCTTTCCAAATTCATATTTAGTGTCTACAAGGATAAGTCCATGCTTGGCTGCAATTTCCTGTCCCCGGGCAAAGAGCTTACGGGTCCAGTCTTCTATGACAGCATAGTCTTCGGCTGAAACAATCCCTTGTGAGATAATCTCATCGCGAGAAATGTTCAAGTCATGTCCTTCGTCGGCCTTTGTTGTAGGTGTTATGATAGGTTCGGGGAAACGTTGGTTTTCGCGCATGCCTTCAGGAAGCTTTACGCCACAAAGTTCGCGGCATCCGTCCTTGTATGCTCTCCACGCAGAGCCCGTGAGAATAGAGCGAATGATCATTTCGACACGGAATCCCTCACATTTCACACCTACCGTGACCATGGGGTCAGGAGTGGCCAATTTCCAGTTAGGACAAATATCCTTGGTAGAATCCAGAAACTTGGCAGCTATTTGGTTGAGCACCTGTCCCTTGAAGGGAATGCCTTTAGGCAGTACAACATCAAATGCTGAGATACGGTCGGTGGCAACCATTACAATAAGGTCGTCGTCAATGTTGTAAACGTCACGTACTTTACCGTGGTAAACACTCTTTTGTCCATCAAAATGGAAATCCGTTTTAGTTAATGCTTTCATAAAGACTTTCCCCGTTCCTTATAATAGGAATGCTATACGCTTGGGGGCTCCTATATTAAATGGTTAAAATTTTATTTTTCTGTAATATCTTTAGCCTTGATGGGAGGAATCTGCTCTTCTTCCTTATGGAAAGACTTGCGATGCTCCTCTCTTTTATTCTGCCTTTGCTTGTCGTAAGCATCGTATGCATTGACTATGCTCGTAACGAGCTTATGACGAACAATATCTTTTTGTGTAAGCTTGATAACTGATATATCCTCAATGCCCGATAAGATACCCAAAGCTTCTTTAAGCCCGCTTTTCTGTTCTCGGGGCAGGTCTATCTGCGTCATATCTCCGGTGATAATCATTTTCGAGTTCCAACCCATACGAGTGAGGAACATGCGAAGTTGTGCAGTAGTAGTGTTTTGAGCTTCATCAAGAATAATAATGGCATCGCTCAGCGTGCGTCCCCTCATAAATGCCAAAGGCGCTATTTGGATGATGCGCTTATCCATCATGTCTTGTAGTCGGGATGCCGGTATCATATCTTCCAATGCATCATATAACGGCTGTAAATAGGGATCTATCTTATCTTTCATATCACCCGGAAGGAATCCTAACTTCTCTCCGGCTTCTACGGCTGGTCGACTTAGTATTATTTTCTTTACGCTTTTTTCCTTCAAAGCCTTTACTGCAAGAGCTATGCTGAGATAAGTCTTGCCAGTTCCAGCCGGACCTACAGCAAATATCATATCTTTCGTTGCAAAAGCATCAATGAGTTGCTGCTGATTGGCCGAACGTGCTTTAATAGGTTTGCCGGAGGTGCTGAAAACCACAACGTTTTTTACAGCATCGGCTTTGGTTTTATGTCCTTTGATGATATCGAGAATATCCTCATCGGATATGGAATTATATTTCAGAACATGCCTACGCATGTTTTCAATGTTATCTTCTATCTTTTCTATATCTTCTTCATCGCCTAATATCCTGATGACGTTATCACGCGCCATAATGCGTAATTGTGGGAATAGGGATTTCAGCATCTGCAGATGCACGTTGTTTATTCCATAGAAAACGACAGGATCAATGTCCTCCAAAATAATATGCTTCTCTATCAAAGTTCTTGTTTATATATACTAACGATGCAAAATTACAATAAATATATGAATCTAAGAACAAAATTACAACAAATATAATAATGGGAAAGTGTCAATTCCAAACACTTCTCTCCTAATAAGCTAAGAAACACTTTTTCTTATGGAAATTCGAAATAAAATTACCCATTTAACAACCTCTATATGGAACATAAAATTACCGTGCTAAATGGGATTAAATAGAATTACCTTCGTTTGGCCACTCGTCTAAATGCCTGGCGATGGAATCTTTCTTCTGCCCTGATAATACGTAACACCTTGCCGGCTGGTAGTATCTCGCAGAATTTAGTATGATATTGCTGTTGCAGTTTTTTTATTTGCAGCTCTGCCTCATCTCTGCTCTGGATAGCTTCCAAACAGGCTTTATTATCTCTTGTATCGACATGGCGAAAGTGTCTCATTTTATTAAACAATATTCGCCGCTTGCCCTGCATTTCCTTATAAATAGGGAAAAATACCGAAGCTTCATAAGGAGTAAGTGCTGCCTCTGTCACAATAAACTGCTCAAGTTCAGTCTCGAATTTATTAGGGTCGAACTTACGTCTTTCATGTGCACTCAGCTGGACTGCTGTAAGCACAATGACTAAAATTAAGATTAATCTTTTCAAGGAATTATATCGTTTAATTGTTAATTACTCAGCATCCTCCATATAGGCATACATATCTTCCGCATCAAACATAGCATAATCTGCAATGGCATCCACTGCGGAGAACGAAACAGATGAAACGTCGTTTACTGTCTCAGCATAAGAGTTAGCACCTCTTGATGAATTGTTGTGCACATATATCCCAACGCCAAAAATAGCTACACAAACACTTGCCGCAGCAATGGCTATTGGGCGGAAACGATGCCAAGGAGATGGTTTCATGACAACTATCGGTGTTGTAATGATACCGTCAGACTCTGGCAGCTTTTGCATCAACAGAGAAGCAAAGTCGTCGAAGTAACTGTCAGGAACCTTGAAGGGCGTTCTGCGACCAAATCTGTCGAATAAGAATTTATCTTCTCTTTCCATGTTTTCCTTTTATTGATTTGACGAAACTTATATTATAAAGTTTAAAGTAAACGGACTTTCTGTATTATAAATGCACTTATTATTCACTATGAGGTGTAATATGGTGTTATTATAGGTTTATTTTAATAATTCTTCATCTCTTTTCTATATAAGCCTTTATTTTCTTAACTGCTAAATGATAGCTTGCCTTCAATGCCCCTTCCGTGGTACCAAGAAGTAAACTTATTTCCGAATATTTCATCTCGTCGTAATAACGGAGGTTAAACACCATACGTTGCACGTCGGGTAGTGACGCTATGGCCTGCTGGAGCAAAGCTTCGACTTCGTTACCATCAAAATAATCATCTGCCAAAAGCTTGGCGGAGATAGTTTCATCATCGTCGGCACTTATTTGTTGTGTCATTTTGTGATGACGCAAGAAATCAAGAGTCTCGTTGATAGCTATACGATAAAGCCACGTGGAAAACTTCGATTTGTTTTGAAAAGATGACAACTTTGTCCACGCCTTTATAAAAGTGTTTTGCAATATATCATTGGCATCCTCATGGGAAAGTACCATGCGACGAATCTTCCAATATAGCTGTTCGCTAAATTGAGCCACAACAATCGAAAAGGCTTTACGTTGTTGTTGAGGATCGGCCAGCATGCTGACGAGTTGATCATTATCGCACTCTCTCACAATTCTTACCTTAAAGGCTTTATTATATATAATTTCTTAATTGCCTGTATATTAATGTATCATATCCATATATATCCCTAAAAGTTTCCATGTTACCCTCTGCGTCCGGGTACATCGTAAAGTATAAGATGAATATGGGAACGGAAGGCTTTATATTGACACTGCCGATAAGTCGGCTACGATTCAAAGTGTCGGCTACAAGCTTCATCTTTTCTGTCATTTCCTCCTGTTTTACATTGATCGGTGATACGTCCGCATTCATCGAATATTGGATTTTATCAATAAGTTTCTCATTTTTGTTCGAAAGCATGAACTTTCCCAATTCAAAAGGTTGTTCGACTCTGACACATCCATGACTAACATTTCTCGACGCACGTTTAAAAATATCACGAGAAGACGTGTCGTGTAAATAAATAGCTTGGTTATTATCAAACCTAAATACAATTCGTCCCATGGCATTGCCTTCCCCACCTCGTTGGATTACAAAATAATCATTACTTTCAAGCATCTGAGATGATACGTTATCTATATCAATATGCTCACCTGTTTCACGGCTACGGACAAAGTACCTATGTTGAATAAAATAATCATGATCCCCTATATGTGGCAAAATGCTTTTCCTGATAATACTTTTAGGAATCACCCATTGTGGGTTGATATCCATACGCTTGATAGCGCTTATCATCAGAGGTGTTTTGTTGTTGTTGGAACCGAGAGCTATTCTCATGGTCAGCACATCATCCTTATCTACTGCTCGTAGATGTAAAGACGGAATGTTAACTAAAACGTATTTCTTGTGTAAGTGTGGATAGTCTGGCATTCGCCATCGGCAACGTTCCATATTTACCAAGATTTTAGCTCTCTGAGCCGAAGAAAGTCCAGGTTTCTGCAAGTTCTTGGCCAAACTGTGGTAAAGGATTCCACGTGGCTCTGCAGCTCGTATAAATTCGGAGATGCTCTCTTCATGAATCTTGCTCAATGCTGTTTGATAAAAAGTGGCATCAGCATATTCTACTTTTATATCATATAATGTACTATATATAACTTCATTCTCTTTTTGTTCGTGAACATCGAGATGATTGAACACGGATCTGGGATTCATAAAACCAAATCGTTGCCCGGAAACATAGCGAAGGTATGCTTTGGTAAGATTGTACTCCAATCGTGCTAAAACCTTGTTAACATGGCAGTCTGATGTGTCGAAGTCTAAATTTCTTAGCCGTTGCAAATCTCTTTCTATTTGAGAGAGACGAAATTTACTTTTAGAGAACCCTATTACCTCCAAGCTTTGCAGACGATATATCAAGCTGTCTGCTCTGCCATCTATCCCCTTTCGGTTAATCCACAAAAAGGGATATTTTTTTTTATAATAACTGCGGGTACGATAATCCGGAATCATTGAATCTTTGTCTGCTTGAGCCAAAAAATCAATGTGCTCACGTATTTTGCGAGAATTTAAATGATATAGATTTGTATCTAAAGACTCATAGTCATCTAACGACAGATGACTGTTCGTGTTGACATTCTTTTCACGACATGACAGAAAACAAATTGCCATGAGAAGAAATATCAATAACCAACTGAAAGGTTTCAAGTTTACAAGTGTTTTACCTATCTGATAGATATTTTGCGAACTACCTTGCCTACCTTAACGATATAGCAACCTTTGGGTAAATTAAGACTGTAGCTTTTATCGGCTCCATCTATTTTTAGACTCATCACTCTTACACCCGTAATATTATAAATATATAATTCTTGTCCGGCAGCGCCAGTAATGCGCAATACTGACTCTTCGTTTACAGAGATTGAAATCTTTTGAATATCGTTCTCTATAATTTCTATAGCCGGCATAGCTTCTGCTATTTGGGGAGTCCCTAAAAAAAGGATTGCCAACAAAAACGTAGAAAATATTTTATTATTCATACGCATGTTTCTAGTTTGCTATTTCTGCAAAGATAAGAATTTTCAATATAATTATCGAATGTACACAATGCCTTTTATTATTAGATTAAGATAAATTAACCATGTGGGAGTAAAATAGAAGTATGAAAAAAACTTTGCTGTTTAGAACAAATAGTTTTAACTTTGCATGAAAGTAATCAATGATTGTCAAACAAGATCGTGTGGACCTTGTCGAACCATCATTGTTTCACAACGTCGATGTGCGAGGATAATTAATTATAAAATTAAAATAATGAACAAGAAAATTTTCATCCCACTCATCCTGATTATCCTGCTGCTTGCAGTTGGAATGGCATGGTTATATGCCAATCTCGATAGGCAAAGACAAGAAAAAGAAGAGATGATACAGCTGGCAGAGCTCGACAAGAAGGAAATGGAAAACGAATACCAGCAGTTCGCACGCCAGTACAGCGAGATGAAAACTCAAATTAACAACGACTCAATTGTTGCCCAACTTACTCAGGAACAAGAGAAAACACAGCGTTTACTCAAGGAACTGCAGAGAACCAAAAGCACTGACGCAAGAGAGATCGCTCGTTTGAAAAAAGAACTGGCTACCGTGAGAGCTGTTTTACGTAGCTACGTTATCGAGATAGACTCGCTAAACCGACTGAACCAAAATCTTACGGCAGAAAACACGCGCATTAAGGGACAGTACGAGGAGGCCAACAAGCAAATCAGAGGACTGAACACTGAGAAGGAAAGTCTTTCTGAAAAGGTGGCAATAGCCTCACAGCTTGATGCTATTGGAATCAATATGACGGGCATAGACAAGCGTAACAAAGCAACTCAGAGATTAAAGAGGACTAAAGCTTTGCAAGTTAGTTTCTCGTTGGCTAAAAATGTTACAGCTCCAAGTGGAATGAAGACTGTGTACGTACGCATTAACACCCCTACAGGAACCCTTCTCGGTGGAGCCGGAACATTTGCATACGAAAATAAGAATCTGCAATGTTCCATGAAACGTACCATAGAATATAGCGGCAAAGAAACTCCTATCACCCTTTTTTGCGAGATTAACCAAGCTTTGCAAGCCGGTACATACCGTGTAAGTATTTTTGCAGATGGCAATATGATAGGTAGTCAAAACTTTGTGTTAAAATAATCCAAATGCAATATGATGAGAAAGGTATCTTTCAGCATTTTATTACTATGTAGCTTTATATCTGTTGATGCCCAACGCGTCCTCACACTTGACAGTTGCAGGGCACTTGCATTGCAAAATAATAAACAGATAAACATCTCGCGCCTGAAACAAGATGTGGCCATGAACACCAGGAAGGCAATGCGCACGAAATTCTTGCCCAAGGTAGACGTGCTGGGCAGCTATCAACTGACAAGTCGTGAGGTAAGCTTGCTAAGTGATGAACAGAAGGCTAAGCTCAGCACAATAGGTACCAATGGCGTACACCTAATCAACTCTAAGCTTTCAACGAGCTTTGCCGGACACGTTGAGGATTGGGTGAAACAAGGTGTTATATCACCACAGCAAGCCCAACGTATAGGCACCATGATGCAGCAAATTGGAAACGGCCCCATTGCACAACACATAGGTGATATTGGTAATTCGCTTGGGCAAGGACTGGTTAATGGCCTCCGTACTGATACAAGAAACATATTTGGCGGAGCTGTTATGCTACGTCAGCCTATCTATATGGGTGGAGCCATTACTGCAGCCAATCGCATGGCAGATATCTCCGGAAAAATGGCCGATAATGATCTCTGTCTCAAAACTCAATCCACGCTCTATGATATTGACCAAGCCTATTGGACTGTCGTATCTCTGAGGCAAAAGCAAAAACTGGCCAACAGCTATCGGGATCTCGTCAAGAAATTAGACGAAGATGTTTACAAAATGATCAAAGAAGGGGTTGCAACCCGTGCTGACGGACTTCGAGTAGACGTAAAAGTGAATGAGGCTGAAATGCAAATCACACAGGTGGAAGACGGGTTGTCACTGGCCAAGATGTTGCTCTGCCAGCTTTGTGGCTTACCCATGGACGAAAATATCAAACTTGTAGATGAAGACAACGAGGATCTGAATGCCAATTCTATAGAGCCCACTTTTTTTACTCCTGACTCAACTCTGTCGAGCAGGCCGGAAATTAGACTTCTGCAGAATGCCGTGGACCTCAGCACACAGAATACCAAGCTTGTCAGAGCAGCCTATCTGCCACATGTAGCCTTGACTGGAGGATATATGATATCCAATCCCAATACGTTCAATGGCTTTCAAAAAAAGTTTGCGGGAATGTGGAATGTCGGTGTATTGGTTCAGATTCCTATATGGAACTGGTTTGAAGGCAACTACAAAGTTAGAGCCGCGAAATCATCATCTAACATTGCTGTTATGGAACTTAACGAGGCTCGTGAAAAAATAAACCTGCAAATCTCCCAAAGCCGATATAAAGTGTCCGAAGCCGAAAAACGACTGGCCATGGCTGAAAAAAATATCAAAAGTGCCGAGGAGAATCTGCGGTGTGCACAGGTAGGATTTCGCGAAGGAGTTATGGAGTCAACCGATGTCATGGCCGCACAAACCGCATGGCAAAAGGCACAAAGTCAAAAGATAGATGCCGAAGTAGAAGTTAAGCTCAGCCATGTCAACCTGAAAAAAGCACTCGGAATTCTAAATTAAATCCATTTATAACATAACAATTAAAAAAACAGCTATATCATGTCAGCCAAAACACAACATAACAACATTATTCTCGCTGTCTTAGGATTTATCATTGTCGTAACGATAGTGGGTCTTATTGGGTTTCTTACACTCGGCAAAACCGATGAAATCATCCAAGGAGAAGTTGAGGTGTCAGAGTATCGTGTGAGTTGTAAGCTTCCCGCTCGAATTGTCGAGTTGCGTGTTAAAGAAGGCGATTATGTCCATGTGGGCGACACTCTTGCCATTCTCGAGATACCAGAGCTGGATGCACAAAAGAAAGTGGCAGAGGCAACGAAAGGAGCAACCGACGCACTGAGTGACCTTGCTGAGGCCGGAGCACGTAAAGAGCAAATTCAAGGAGCCTACCAACTCATGCAACAAGCTATGGCCGCCGCAGAGATTACCAAGAAAAGCTACACACGTGTGCAAAATCTGTATGACGAAGGTGTGATGAGTGCTCAAAAACGTGATGAGGCTTTCGCTGCCTACAAAGCTGCAGAAGCTCAGGTAGCCGCGGCAAAAAGCCAGTATGAAATGGCGAAGAATGGTGCTCGGGAACAGGAAAAAACCGTTGCCAAGAAGAATGTCCAAGCTGCAAAAGGGGCAGTGGAGATTGTCAACTCCATACTTCGCGAAACTGTACAGATAGCTACTGTAGAAGGAGAGGTTAGTTCC
The DNA here is from genome assembly GCA_964450065.1 of uncultured Prevotella sp. Taxonomy (GTDB): domain Bacteria; phylum Bacteroidota; class Bacteroidia; order Bacteroidales; family Bacteroidaceae; genus Prevotella. The sequence goes on from CAYVGR010000002.1 coordinate 33,017, forward strand.
ATATATCCTAAAATTGGCGAATTGGTAGGCATGGGGTCTCCTATTATGAGTATCTCTATTCTAAGCGATATATGGGGAACTTTTAACATTCGTGAAGACCAGCTCCATGGAATGAAAATCGGTGACACTTTCAACGCCTACTCCCCGGCTTTCAATAAAGAAATGAATATGAAGGTGTACTACATCAAGGATCAAGGGTCGTATGCGGTTTGGAAAGCGACAAAAAGCAATGGGCAGTACGATTTAAAAACATTTGAAGTGAAAGCACGCTTCAACGACAAGTTAGACGGACTTCGTCCAGGCATGTCATTGATAATTAAGAAATGAGAGAAGTAATAAGCAAAATCTTTCATATATCACTGCGCGAGGTGGGAATCATGTGCAAGAATCCCATCTATGGATTTTGCACGATAGTATTTCCCATACTGTTAGTAGGATTCTTTACATCACTGTTGGGCTCAGGACAACCCTCCAGCATGCCAGTTGGCGTTGTCGATCAAGACAACACTCATACCACACGTTCCATGATCAGGCAGCTTGATGCTTTTCAATCCACCCATGTTGTAGGACATTATGCCAACATGAACGAAGCCCGAAACGCTGTTCAGCGCAACGAAATCTACGCATTTTTAGTCATTCCCAAAGGCACTACCAGTGGATTAATGACGCAAAATCAACCCAAAATATCTTTCTATTACAGCAACGTCACCCTCCTGTCCGGCTCCATGCTCTACAAAGATCTCAAGACCATCGCCGTGCTCGGTTCAGCCGGGGCAACCTCTGCCAAATTCGCTGCCACGGGAAAAACAGCCCGAGAGATAAGATCTGTACTGCAACCCATCACTCTTGATGTACACATGCTTCAGAATCCATGGACTGACTATAATGTATATCTCACCACAATCATGGTGCCTGCAGGAATTTTGATATTGATTTTGCTGCTCACTCCTTATTCCATTGGCACTGAACTGAAGTTCCACCGTTCGCGCCAATGGATAAAAATGGCCGATGGTAACATGCACATTGCCCTTATCGGCAAACTCCTTCCACAAACGTTGATTTTCCTAACTGTGATGTATGGATTTGCTTTTTATATCTTCTACGTGCTGCAATTCCCACATCCAGGCGGTGTCATTCCTATTCTATTGTTAGGACTGCTGACCGTGCTGTCAGCCCAGGGGTTCGGCGTATTTGTCTTCGGGCTAATGCCCTCCTTGCGAATGTCCATGTCGGTTTGCTCTCTATGGGCCGTCGTGGGCATATCGGCCTGTGGAGCCACCTTCCCCGTGTTTGCCATGGACAGTCCTATTCAGAGTATAGCCCAAATGTTCCCTCTGCGGCATTTCTACATGTTCTATCAGATGACCATATTGAACGGCTATCCCTTGACTTTCGCATGGTTTAACATTATGGCCTTCTGCATATTCATTTGCCTACCTATTTTTACTGTCTACAACATTAAAAAGGCCATGCTCATCTATACTTATATCCCTTAGAATGGACAAAGAAAGCTTGCTATATAAAATCAAGGATGGCATCTCGGATACATGTTATATATGGTTCAAGGAGATGCGGAGCACCATCACCGACGAGGGTGTGCTCATTTTCTGTATTCTCGTGCCGCTTCTCTATCCCTTGTTGTATTCATGGATCTACAACAACGAAGTAGTGAGAAAGGTTCCTGTAGCTATTGTAGACATGTCCCATTCCAATGCCTCCCGTCAGTTTATCCGCAACTTCAATGCTTGTCCGGACACTCGTGTGGCTTACTACTGCAATTCATTGGACGAGGCAAAAGAACTGACCGGCAAGCAACAAGTTCACGGAACATTGTATTTCCCATCCGATTTCGAAAAGAAACTGAACAGAGGTGAACAAGCCACCGTGAGCATGTATACCGACATGAGCCTGATGCTCACCTACAAGGCTATCCTGATGTCGGCTCAATCTGTTGCGTCTGAATTAGCTTCGGAGATACAAGCAAAACAGGGAGGCGGTTTTACAAACCGAGATGACGAGGTTCTCGTTCTTCCACTCGACTACGAGGAAGTTCCTATTTTTAACACGACAGCTGGCTATGGCAATGCTATCCTACCAGGTGTACTCATGCTGATTCTACAGCAAACCCTGTTGTTGGGGATCGGCTTGACAGCTGGCACGGCACGGGAAAATAACCGTTATAAGGATTTGGTTCCTATTTCTAAGCATTATAGGGGTATCTTTCGTATTGTTTTAGGCAAGTCGATGTGCTATTTCATGATCTATGCCGTCATGGGAACCTACCTTGCTTTAGTCGTTCCCAAGATATTTGGATTTATATCCTTGGTATCGGCCAAAACGCTCTTCATGCTGCTAACGCCCTACATCCTCTCATGTATATTCTTTAGCATGGTGATCTCGTGTTTGGTAAGATACCGCGAAAACGTTTTCCTACTAATAGTCATCACATCATTGCCTTTTATTTTCCTATCAGGATTGAGTTGGCCTGAATACAACATACCGAGCTTCTTGCAAGGTATTGCCTATCTCATTCCATCAACATTTGGCATACGTGGATTCCTTCGAATATCTTCTATGGGAGCTGAGCTGACCGATATTCGGTTTGAATACCAAGCTCTTTGGATACAAGTGTTCGTATATTTTTTATTGACATGTGCAGTTTATCGATATCAGATAAATCGTACCAAGCATTATGCATACAACCATATACAAATGCTAAAAGAAAAGGCTATAAAGGCAAGGCAAAGAAAATTGAATGAGAAAATTGGTTCGTAGCAATAATTTCATCCTTCTGATGAAGTTGTCTACATTTTCTACAATCGCTCCCGTAACCAGATTAAGTTGCTGCACTGGGAGCGTTGTGACTTTGTCGTCTATCACAAGCAAATGGCAAAGGAATGCTTACCTTTCGATGCAACGCAATTCCGATTGGCGAGACGGTAGTTGTCAGGTCTTCATAAGGCATGTGTTATTCTAAGAAGAAGCCAGCTAAGAGTTTCGGAAGAAATATTCTATATGATATCGCTTAACAAATACTATGATTTGATAGTATATCAATCCTTCTGTTCTGTCATTTTCTTACTCAAGGCATATGCATCATAAAGTCCAAGCTCCCCTGCTTTGCTTAAATCCCGTCGTGCTAAATCATGCTTACCCATACGATAATAAACAATCCCTCTATTATAATATGCTTCGGCCAAACGCGCATCCAATTGCAATGCATGTGTATAGTCAGATACGGCACGGTCGTAATTTTTTAAATCCGCGAACATGTTGGCACGATTAAAATAAAGATAAGCATTTTTAGATGCCAACTTAATTGCCTCCGCAAAATCACCTTCTGCCTGTGCAACTTTCATACTAACGTTCTGCCCCTTGGAAGAATCATAACTGTTGAGTAGTGTTTGGTATACTGCGCGGATCCATCGACCGATAACAGATGTCTTATCAACAGACAGATAATCATTAAGGTCAGCAATAGCATCAGAGTAATTTTGCGCATCGCCAAATGCGATAGCACGCTGCAGTAGCAAGTCCGCACGCACCTTCGGGTTGCTCTCCTCACTTATTCCTGCAGTTAAGACATCAATAATTTGGAAAATCTGTTTCGACTGGACAGCATTAAGCTTAGTGTGTTGATGGTTACACGTCAGATTCAACTTGCGAATAGGTTCATGTTTGCTGTTGAAGTTGTCCACAGAAGCATCATAGGCTTGATAACCTTGTAAACCATTAGAGTATGAGAAATATGACAGCTGGTACATCGGAAGCAATGTGAATTGAACATCACGGTTTTGAATGGCTCCGCGATACTGGCTTTTATATTCATGTTCTATCTCTGTCTTATCTTCTACAACAATATTGTTGTATTTGTCCATATTTATTTCCGATCGCTTACGCATTTCTTTTAGCTTGTCACGACTCCAACGTTTTTGGACACCAACGCGCTTATCCATCTGCGCCTTAAAAATACGGAACTCGTCAAGCTCGGCTTTTGCCGTCATACCTAATCTGCGATAACAATGGGCACGATTGCTCAGCCCGACCCAAAAATTAGGAAACTGATCGATTACCAAGCTGTAGTCATTGATGGCAGCACGAAGGTTACCTGTCTTGTCATGCAAAAGAGCACGATTATAAATAGCCATATAATTTTGCGGCTCCATCTTAATCACAAAATCGAAATCCTCAATTGCCCTATTGTCATCACCAAGTTGTATGCGGAGCAAACCGCGATTATAACGTGCAAGAAAGTTATCGGGATCCAGATCTATGGCCATATCATAATCGGCCATGGCACCACGCAAATTATTATAATTCAACCTTGCCAATGCACGGTTAACGTAACTATTCACAGATCTGGGCTTCAGATGTATGACTCTGCTCAGACAGCTGTCTGCAGATTTCCATTGTTGCCTGTTCAGTGCTATATATGAGCGTGTCATCCATGCATCTATATTATAAGGATCTATATCCAAGCTTTTTGCGAGCCATGTGTCTGCCTCTGTCGTATCTTTTTTATTTAAATAAATTTCTGCTTTCAGCGAATACGCTGTCGAGATATTAGACCATCTCCTGATAATAGTGTCAGCATCGAGCAATGCCTGGTCAAAATCATCTGTTTTTATTCGGCAAATAGCACGATTAAGCCAAAAGCTGGAGACGGAAGGATTCAAACGGATAGCCTTCGTGTAGTCAGCTATTGCATCGCTGTATTTTTCTTGACGAATACGTGAAATGGCACGCAAATCAAATATTTGCTCAATATAAGGATTTAAAATAATTGCCTCCGAGGCATCTTGTTCAGCTCCTACAAAATCTTCAAGATAAAATTTTGCAACCGATCTGTCATACCACGGAAGCCATAAATAAGGTTTCAAGGCCAAGACCTTGTTAAAATATTGAATAGAGAGCACATAGTCTTCATAATGCAATGCCACCTCGCCGCTGGTTATCAAGCGGTCTATGTTGTATTGGGCATTCATTTTGCCCGTAG
>CAYVGR010000003.1:0-34144 GCA_964450065.1 uncultured Prevotella sp.
GGTGAGCTATCGCAAGGGAAAGGAGGTTTCCCGAAGCAGCATTGAGACTGTCGGAGCCCCCGACCACCTCAAGGTCAGTGTTATGGAAAATCCATTGGGCTTCAAGGCTGATGGTGCCGATATGGCTTTGGTAGAGGTAGAAGTTGTTGATGCCAAGGGAAGACGCTGCCCGCTGGACAACCGCATGATCAACTTCAATCTTAGCGGAGAAGGACAGTGGATAGGAGGACTGGCGCGCCCAATCGGCTCGTGCAACAACAATTATGGCAAGATAAATCAATCAAACGGTCAGGCGGGAATGCTCGATGGTCCTGCCACCACATCCAGTTTCGACAACTATATTCGGGCATTGAGCTTGCCTGTAGAGTGTGGTGTCAACCGCGTCTTTGTACGCTCAACTGTAACTCCCGGAACCATCACATTGACCGCTGTGGCAGATGGACTGCGCCCCGTAGTTACAGACATGAAGACATCTGCTATCGATACCAAGAATGGGATGAGCACTTATGCGCCCGGCATGGTGCTGCCACTAAATCTTGATCGTGGCGAAACACCTCCCACACCATCGTACCAAGACGTTCGTCGCACGATTGACGTGAAGTCGGTTAAGGTAGGATCCAATGTGGCCGATGCCCAGAATGCCCTGGATGACAATGAGCGATCAGAGTGGAAGAGTGATGGCAAGAAAGAAAATGCATGGGCTACATTTATTTTGGCAGAAAAAGCAAAGGTAGACGAAATTGCAATTAAACTGACGGGGTGGAGAAATAAGATTTATCCCTTGGCTATCTATGCAGACAATAAAAAAGTGTGGGAAGGCATCACCTATGCTACGCTTGGCTATGTGCATATCGATATTCCCAAGGCTGTAAAGAGTGACCGGATTACCATTAAGATGCTCGGCCCAAGTCAGAACAGCAATAAATTTGGTGAGGTAAAGGAGCTGGCCGGAGGAACTACCGGTGAACTCGACCGAATGATTTCTGCGAAGGGAAAGACTGAACTGAGAATTGTGGAGGTAGACTTCCTGCAGAAAATTAAGTAAAGCATGAGCCAGAAGAAATGTCAAAATTCTAACTTCGTGTATCAAAAAGTGAGGTAATCAACAGGATGATGAACAAAAATATAAGTTTGTTGAACAAAAATATAAGTCGACTGATAAATATATTTCATAACTTTGTATTTAGTTTTCAAAGATATTCTATAGCGATAGAGAGCAAATAGTTGGAAACATAATACATGTAAATAGGTTTTGAATATTATTTAGGTAGAATTAGCCAAAAATTAAAAGGCCGGGCAGTGATTGTCCGGTCTTTTTGCTTTTAACCTTAGATTTTTGATATAAAATATTATTTGACGTAGCCATAATACATTGATTGAAATTATATTTTATAATTTTGTATCAGTTAGAAAACTTAAAGCAACCTATATTTATGAACAAAAGATTACTCTTGGGAGCTGCATTGATGCTTTGCATGCTCACTCCGGCTATTGCTCAGCGCATAATGGACAGAACCGACCGAGGTTTGGTGGCTGTACCCGGACGCAGTGGAGGGAATTATATCAGTTGGCGAAAATTTGGTCATGAATACTATGATACACAGTACAACCTTTATCGGAACGGTACCAAGATAGCAGATGCCATGACCCTTTCCAATTATGAAGATGCTGGAGGAAACTCCAATAGCACATACCAAGTGGAAGCTATCATTAATGGTGTAAGCCAAGGGAAATGTGCTTCTGTCAAAGCATGGAACGAAAATTGCCTTACCATTCCTATCAAGCCAGCTCTGAATCGCAAGGGTAAGGATGTGACGTCAGGCTACACTCTCAATGACATTTCACTGGCTGACCTTAATGGTGACGGTGTGCAGGAATTGATGATTAAACGTCGTAACGACAGTGGAAATCTCTATAACACAAACAACAAAACAGACTTTAACCACTATGTCGTGTACGATATCAAGGGTAATTTGCTTTGGTGGATAGATCTCGGTCCCAACATGCTGTCAGGTCCCGACGAGCAATGGGACATGATAGGTTATGATTGGGATGGTGACGGCAAGGCGGAAGCTCTTCTCCGTGGTGCCGACAATATGATTATACACACTGCTGACGGCAAAACCATAGAAATAGGTGACATGTCATTTGACAATGGTGGCAACAATTCGATACGTTCAGAATACACCCGGGAAGGCAAAGAGTATCTTCTCTACCTCAACGGTGAGACTGGTGTGCCATACGGTTACGATGGCACAAGTGGAAAGTTTTTGCCAATGGAATACCCTTTGCCACGATTCGAGGCAGGCGAAACAGACTACGGTACCGTGTGGGGCAGTAACGACACTGGGCACCGTGCTTCGAAGCACTATTTTGGCGCGCCCTACCTTGATGGGGAAAAAGCAAGTATCTTCTTGGGGCGTGGTTGCTACACACGACATAAAATGTGTGCTCTGGACGTGGATCCTGTAACACACAAACTGACTCAACGGTGGCGCTGGAATACTTATAATCCAAGCAGCCCTTGGTTTGGCAATGGCTTTCATAATTTCCAAATAGCCGATGTAGACATGGATGGACGTGACGAAATTGTGTTTGGCTCAATGATTATTGATGATAACGGACGCGGACTTGTTACAACCGGACTCGGACATGGTGATGCTCAGCACTGTGGTGATCTTGACCCATACCGCTGGGGATTGGAGCAGTTCACTTGTCAAGAGGGAAGCCAAGGGGCAAGCTACTGGAACGCGACAACCGGGCAAATGTATTATCGAAAGGCCGACGGTGGAGACGATGGTCGGGCTTTGGCAGGGAATTTCACTAACGATTATCCCGGAGGACAGGGGCGTACAGTTAGTTCTGGCATAATCGGTCTTTCATCAGATCAAGTGCTACCTGTTGATGCGGATAGTAAAATAGCATGGCACGATTTAAACTTCCGAATCTATTGGGATGGCGACTTGCTCGACGAGATATTCGACAGCCCGGGTGTGGAACGGGCTGCTGCAATTACCAAATGGGGCAATGGACGTATCTTCACATCGCGCGGACAGCTCAACAACTCCTCGAAGAACAATCCTGGAGCACTCGGTGATATCTTAGGCGACTGGCGCGAAGAGTTCATTGTTCGTGATGGTGCAAGTACTTTGCTGTTTTACACTACGAATTTCCCTACCAAACATGATATTTATACTCTTTGGGAAGATCATGAATACCGCAACGCTATGGTTTGGCAATGCATTGGCTATAACCAGCCACCTCACCCCAGCTTTTTCCTCGGTGAGTTAGAAGGCATAACGGTGGCCCCACCCCCTGTTACGCTGACAGGACGTACTGTTGTCAATAACGGTGGCATTATCCAGACCACCAAAGAGCACTTGTTGCTCTGTGAGCAAAACGACATGACAGTGAGTGTTGCTGACGGTGCATCTCCTTGGATTGTTACTGTCAATGCCCCAACAATAGTTCAAGGCTCGGGTGCAAATGATGAATCAAGTAAAACGCCCCACCCCACTTATACTACATATACGCATACACTGACGGGCGGCTTCTTTTCAGGTTCTACACGATTAGTCAAGCAGGGAGAGGGAGTGCTCGTGCTGCCTAATGTTGTACAGAAGCATACCGGCAATACAGACATCTGGAATGGCACGCTCAAATTTGACGGAACACTGGAGTCCAGCAAACTGTGGTTGAACCGCCACACCAAACTTGTGTCTGATGGCGGTGTATTCAATGCTGGTATACAGGCAGATTACAATGCGACTATCTGTCCGGGAGGGGAAGATGCTATCGGCGAGATTACTGTTTCCAAACTTGACTTGAAGTTTGGATCACGTGTGATATTTGATATAAGTAGTAACAATGTCGACAAATTGAATGCCTCAATTCTGACTATAGAAACAAAGGATTGGGGCGAGTTTGGACCAAAGTATAAGAATCCCATATTCCAGATCAATGGCCTGGGCGCCTTGGCCAATGGGAAATATATGATTGGTACTGTAGACAGAATATCCGGTGATATCAGGAATGTTATTATCGAGGGTGTGGGCAACAACCGTGTTTCTCTTTCACATGAGAATGGTAAGCTCTATCTCCACGTAGAGAATTTGCGTGATGCTGCCAATATTATATGGAATGGTACTGATGCTTCTCATATATGGGATTTTGGTACAAGCAAAAACTTCCTTAATGGTGGTGTGGCCGACTATTCAGCCGATGGTGATAACATTACTTTTAATGACAATGCCACCAACACCAACGTACAACTCAAGGGTGCTGTCCGACCGGCGTCAATGCTGTTTAGCAATGAAACCAAAAACTACACGTTGACAGGCGACAGTATTGTTACCGATGCTGCATTTACCAAGACCGGTGCCGGAATACTGACCATAGAGACACGGAACCACATGGGGAACAGTGAAATCAAAGGGGGAACCGTGGTGGTAAACTCCTTGGCTAACGTTACAGGTGTGACTTATGGCGCCCTTGGCGATGCCTCCAGACAGATAACCATCTCAAATGGCGCAACCCTCAGCGCCGGACGCACAATTATCACTGACCAGCCTATCGTTGTGAAAGATATGGCTACATTGCAAACCCCAACCGGAACCTCGCTTACCTTAAACAATGCCTTGATGGGAACGGGAGGTGTGGTGACCAAAGCCGGGGCAGGTACGCTCTCGCTTGGCTCAAACAACACGATATCCAAACTGATCATTCAAAATGGAACCGTGAACGCTATCGAAAGTAATAATCGCGTTCAACTGCCTAAAACAGTAGAGTTTATCAATGGCTGGCTGAATGATGCAGCTACGGAAAACACGAACACTGTAAATGCTACCAATTTCCATATAAGTAAAGGTAACAGCGGAACCTTGAACGGCGATCCGCGTTGCGACTATACTGGAGCACTGACGGGCGAAGGTAAGTTCACGGTTTACGACTCATGGGTGCGTTGCACCTTTAGTGGTGATTGGAGTAAGTTTGAAGGTACGGTAACTACTATGTGCAACAACCGTAGTGCCAAACATCTTTATGAGAACACCACCTTTGACTTTAACAATAGTTATGGGCTTCCTAAGGCTACTCTGAACATCCCCGCAGATGTAACAGTCAATAATAACGGGAAAGACTTTCCTCTTGGCAGCGTGTCGGGATCAGGCACTCTTGCTGGAAAAGGGGCATGGATATTGGGCTCCAACGACAGCGACTTCATGTTTGGAATTAACACTGCATCAGACTCCAAGCTTATCAAGCGAGGCAAGGGACGCATGTTGTTGCTCTCACCTGGAAAGATTCAAGGTCAGCTATATGTAAATCAAGGCGTCCTTGCATTCGGAACCGGCGTCAACACACCAGCTATTGGTTCTACCCTGACCGTAAACCCTGGTGGAGAAGTTAGGGCTACTGGATTGGTAAACTCTATCATTCTAAATAGTAATTCCAAATTTGCTGCCATAAGCCCTTTTAATGACGACAGGGGTGGTGTGTTTAAAACAGTAGCGATGTTTAAGATGGCTTCGACGGCAAATGCCGAATTTGTAATAACAAGCAAGAGTTCCAACTCAATGGTTGATTGCGGAAATTTCTTATACTTGGGCAACATCAATGTACGCTTGGCACCAAGTTATAAGCCTGCTATTGGAGATCAGATAACCCTATGGACATGTAGCCGCGTGATGCAAGCCCCTACAAATATATCACTGCCAGAACTTCCTGCTGGTATGAAGTGGGATGCCACAGCCCTGGCAGACAAGAGTAATGAGGGTGTGCTCAGGATAGTAGCTGCGACAGGAATCAGCGGACTCTCCACCAATGACCATACTGCAGTAGAGGTGTTTACGCTCAGTGGCATCAAAGTAGGTGAGTTCAAGACTTCCAAGTCCAATCTCACTAAGAAAATCAGAGAATCAGGATGGGGCGACGGCGTATATATCATTCGCTCAGCTACTGGCTCGAACAAAATGATTGTCAAATAGCATATTTCGCAAAACAGGCACAGACTTGCCGATTATTCGAAATGAATGCTCGGCAAGCTTGTGCTTACATGTCATATACCAAGCTTCTCAGAGTCATGGATTTGAAAGAGCAGGAAATTAACTACCATAAATTACTACAAACATGTCTCCACCTTTGCAGTATTTGAAAATAAAGTAAAGAGACTTTCAAATAAGCAAAATTTGAGCACATTTTGCAACCACATGATTGACAGCAAGTTACGACAGAATACGCTTTATCTCGCATTTTGTTGAACCCAAAGCGCTTGTGAATAAACCTTATTGCCAGTGTGATAAAGGCTTCATTACATTGCCATTGAATAGTCAAGGCCACATGATTGAGTCTTAAAGGCGGTACGTCAAGATAGCAATCATAATAACTACTGTATATTTTCTTCGAAAAAAATACAAGAAAACAGAAATACATGAGAATTCTTTTCTGTAGCATCATTTTATATACCCCCTTAAAAAGTGACTTTTTCTTGACATTGTTAATTTCCCCTTGTACCTAATGTTAGAAGATGCACCCGACTGTTTTTTTTGATTTTAACCTTTAATTCTTGACTATTAAGTGCTCTTCCGCACAAATATGCTAATTATTGTATTAATATGGTTTGGTTGTTTAAATTAATGTTCTTACTTTTGCTCGAAACAAATCTCATCAAACTTAAGAAAACTAATAACTATATTATAACCAAAAACAAACTATGAAAAAATTTTTCGTATGCATCACCTTCATTTGCTTAGGGCTAATGCCATCTTGTTCTGATAAGAACGAGGAAGTGGATGAAGATGCCAGGCCTGCATGGCTTGGGGGAAGCATCTATGCGGAATTGCAAAATCCCAATCAAGAACGACTGACGGGTACGTTCGGCACATATCTTCGTTTAGTTGATGACTTAGGATATGCAACAACGTTGTCTCGAACAGGTAGTAAGACTATTTTTCCTGCTAACGACGAGGCTTTCCAGAAGTTCTTTCAGAGCAATTCCTGGGGAGTAAGAAGCTATGAACAGTTGTCGCTGTCTCAGAAGAAGTTGCTGCTTTACTCCTCGATGCTCGATAATGCCTTGTTGGTCAACATGCTGTCCAACGTGTCAAATGGAACAACTGTAGACAACGGCCTGGCTGTGAAGCATCAGACTTCGGTGAGCCTGATAGACTCTGTGAAACATATTTATGGACCAGCAAACATGCCCAAAAACAATCACTGGTGGACAAAGTATTATGACAGAGGAATCGATGTAGTGACTGATGGCACCCGTCCTATGATGGTTCACTTCACACGCGAGCAGATGGTGAACAATAACATAACTACTATTGGGGAGAACTCTGACTTCCAGATACTCACAGGAGAACCGTATGACGCTGACAACAACTCAGCCTATATATTCAACAACAAGATCATCAGAAAAGATGTAACCTGTCAAAATGGCTATATTCATCAACTTGACAAAGTATTAGTTCCTCCAGGAAATATGGCAGAGATGCTTCATGCCTCTGGGGAAACCTCACTATTCAGCCGTATGGTCGACTACTATGCCGCTCCATATTTCAGTCAATCTATCACCAATCAATATAACGACTGGGCATTAACCAACGGTGCAGCCATCAAGGATTCTATTTTCGAAATGCGCTATGTGAGTTCACGTTCTCAGAACGCGGCTCTGACTACCGACCCCGATAACAACTCTTTGGGCAATGGTCGCTATCTGAAATACGACCTCGGGTGGAACCAGTATTATCCCGCCCATGGCAATGTGTCGAGCATAGATTACACGATCACAGATATGGGGGCGCTGTTTGCTCCATCTGATGATGCCGTGAAGAATTATTTCCTTCCAGGAGGTGCCGGAGCCTATTTGATAGATATCTATGGTACGGTGGCAAATACGGAAGATAACCTGGAGGAAAACTTGGATTCTATGCAGTCTAAAAACCCAGCTATCATTACTTCCTTCATCCGCAACCTGCAACAAAGTTCTTTTGTAGAGACTGTACCAAGCAAGTTCCCTACTATTATTAATGACGCTTCTGAGAACATGGGAGTGTCCCTCAGCATGCTCAGTCGGAAAGATGATAAATACAATATTAAAATAGCTAACAATGGGGTCATCTATGTTACCAACGAACTGATAGCCCCAGACGAGTATCGTGCAGTGTTGGCACCCTCATCATCATATCCCGATATGTATGTGATGAACTGGGCAGTGCAAGATCGTTCTTTCCTGAGCTTAGACTTTAAGTATTATCTCTTGGCAATGAGTGCCAACTATGCTTTCTTTATTCCTGATGATGCTGCTTTCGAGACATATTATATTGACCCTACATCTTTGAAGAACGACAATCCCCGTGCTTTACGCTTCTACAAGTATGTGACCAATGAGAAGACTGGAGCATCAGAACTGCGTTGCGATGTGCATCGCTACAATGTCAGTGACGGTAGCATTGGGACAGATATCATTGAGACCGTGCGTTATAACAGTCCATCAGGTGCAAAATATACCTCGCAGCTTGTAGACATCCTGAACTATCACACATTATTGCTTGCTGATGGGGAAACTATTGGCAAGAATCATTACTATAAGACCAAGCATGGTGGAACGGTGTATATCTCTGGCAATGGTGTTGGTGCCACGATTGGGACAAGTGCCCAGATTGACAAAGATGCCATGCTCACTCCGTCTAAGATAAAAGTAGATTACCCTGAGGCCAATGGTCATGCCTATCGCATTGACCATGTGATTCAGGCACCGCAGAAGAGTGTAAGCCGCGTGTTGCAAGATAATAATCAATTCTCAGAATTTTATGAGTTATGTTCAGGCTTTGCAGCAACCGACCTGCTGCTGAAGGCCGGAATTTCAGATAAGGAAAATGATTTTAAAACAACGGAACAAGACCAGTATATTATCTTTACATCTGCTTACGGAACCGGATCCAACAAAATCAGCAATGCCTGCTTAGATGAAAATGTGAAAATGTTTAATACATATAATTACACACTTTATGCTCCCGACAATCATGCCATGGAGATTGCCTATCAGCATGGTTTGCCACGGTGGAAAGATATTCAGGCAGAACTTGAATCATATGAGTCGGCAGAGGATGTGCCTGAAGACATCATGGAGGCCAACAAGCTTAAAATCAATGCCATTCGCGATTTCTGCCGTTATCATTTCCAAACCACATCTATCTACGCTGACAAAACAATAGAGGGAGGTTCTTTCGAAAGTCTATGCTCTAATGTTATTGGAATGGCAGAAGGGTATACCGTGACGGGAAGTGACAACAAACTAACCATTACTGATGGTACGGGAAACACTCATGTTATTGAGGCTGGTGGTGGACGCCTTGTCAACCAAATGGCTCGCGACTATTGGTTCAACAGCTCTCGTACGAATGCCACTTCTATTGTGACGTCTTCTTTCTGTGCGGTTCACGAAACCACTACACCATTCTACCTTTACAAGGACTCCTCAGGTAAACCATCGTGGGATCCAAAGGTTGTTGCAGCAAACTCGACAGATGCCAAGAAGTTAGCAGCAAAAAACAGAAGGCGATAATAACAAACTATAAAGACTAAATAAACTATGTCTAATAAAAGAATATATGCAGCGGTTGTGTTGGTGTTGATGACTGTCAGCATGTTTGCACAAAGCAAGCGCATCTCCGGCACTGTTAGTGACCCACAGGGGCCGGTTATGATGGCCAACGTTACAGAGCAAGATGCCAATGGGCGAATTGTCTCGGCTGCTCAGACCGACATCAATGGCAACTTCTCCATGGAGATCAAGAGCCCAAAGAACAAACTGGTGATTTCTTACGTTGGGGATAAGACCAAGACTATTAAAATTGGCGATAAAGAAACCTTTAATATCAACCTGGATGCTGACGACCATACGTTGACAGAAGTGGTGATCAAGGGCGAACGCACTTCCTCGGGAGGACTGTTTATTCCAAAACGAGAACTTTCTGTGACACAGCAAACTTTTGACATGGATGCTGTGGAAGGTATGTCGTTTACCTCTGCCGACGAGGCTTTGCAAGGCGAGATTGCCGGTTTGGATATCGTATCAAACTCTGGTAACCTTGGAGCCGGAACCACAATGCGTCTACGAGGAGTGACAACTATCAATGGTAATGCTGAACCGCTGATCGTTGTTGACGATAAGATTTTTGACAACCCTGACGAAACTTTCGACTTCTCCAATGCCAATGAAGAACAGTATGCATCGTTACTGTCGGTGAACGTGGAAGATATTGCAAACATCACAGTGCTTAAAGATGCAGCCGCAACGGCAATATGGGGAGCCAACGGTGCCAACGGCGTAATACAAATTACTACCAAGCGTGGTTCGCGCGGGAAGACCCGTATCAATTTCTCGTATAAGTTTACGGGGACATGGCAACCCGATGGATACAAGTTGCTGAATGGTGATGACTATACCATGCTGCTGAAGGAGGAGTTTTATAACCCTTCACAGAAAGCCAACTCTACTACTAATATAGCGGAGCTGAACTACGATACCAGCTGGTCTGAATATGAAAATTGGAACAATAATACCGATTGGGTGAAAGCTGTCAAGCAATTTGGGCAGATGCATTCCTATAATATGAATCTCACGGGTGGTGGCCAGCGTGCGCAATTCCGCATTAGTGCAGGATATGATCACCAAATCGGTTCTATCATCAAGCAGAAGCTCGACCGCTTCTCCACACGCCTGGTGTTGGATTATCAAGTATCGGATCGCATACGCTTCTCTACAAATTTTGCGTTGACTTACACAGGAAATAACCAAAATTATAGTGGCCTACTGGGAATTGCCCAACAACTTGCACCTAATATGAGCATCTACCGCCAACGTGCTGATGGGACAGATACCAACGAATACTACTTAATGAATCCTACGGGTAGGGAAAATGTTGACAATCCTTATACGGGTAACTATTCTTCGTACGAGATGCGTGACGTAAGAAATTTGGGTAATCCTGTTGCCATTGCCAACCTGGCATGGAAGAAAGATCAAACTTACCGCATCACACCAGATTTCACTATAAAATATGAACTACTGGGAACCGGAGTTGACCAGCATCGGCTCACTTTTACCGGCAGAGTGGATTTTGACATCTACGCACGCAGTGTACCTACATATTACCCCGCTGCCTTGTCCACCAACTCATGGACAAGCAACTCTTATAATGTAAGTACCAACTCTGAGAGCAATCGCTTTAAAATGGGCGGACGTGTCCAATTGGTATATACTCCGTATTTCCGTAATAAAGATATTAGTGCTCTGATGACAGCACGTTATGAAATGGCCACGTCAAAGAGCAACGGACAGGATATCACGATGAACAGGCTACCAAATGGTATCACCTCCCCGACAGTTCCTGCTGACCTGCAAAAAATGAGCAGCAGCAATGGCAAGAGTAATTCACAAAACTGGATTTATCAGTTCCACGGAGCCTATAAAGGACGCTATATTTTGGGTTTCTCACTTCGTGCTGACGGCAACTCAAAGTTTGGGCCTAAGAACAAGTGGGCCTACTTTCCCGGTGTGTCCATGCGCTACAATATTATTGATGAGTCGTTCATGAAGGGATTGTCTTCATGGTTATCAATGGCAGCCTTCCGTGCATCGTGGGGTATGGTGGGTAAGGCACCGGATGCCGACTACTTGTTCTACTCAACTTACAACACCAGTGCCGGATACTACGGCAATGGTAATAATTCACAACCTACTTCTACCATTGATGGCTTGAAGCTCGATGACTTGAGATGGGAGAAGACCACTTCTGTTAACTTAGGGTTCAATCTTGGTTTCCTAAATGATAAGATTGAAGTAGACTTTGACTGGTATCACAAAAATACTAAAGATTTGCTCCAAAAAAATGTGTCTATTCCCTCGACAACAGGGTACGCTTCTGTAGCGTACGCTAATGTGGGTGCAATGACTAATGATGGTTGGGAAATGAACATCAATGCCCGAAACTTTATCAAATTAGGTAAATTTTCGGTGAGCGCAGGAGTCAACTTTGCACAAAACTATAATGAAATAAGCGAGATGGATCAACGTGTGCTTGATGCTGTAAACTCCGAGTGGTCCTCAACAAACAGAGGTAACCTCAACAAAGCGACGCCGGCTTATCTCAATCGCGTGCAGGTAGGTAATGCTCTTGGCTCTATCTATGGGTTCCGTTACAATGGAGTTTATCAATATAGTTACGAATACTTGCAAAACTATAAGAAGGAAAACAACCTGACCTCTGCTGCTTATGAAAGTTGGATAAATGAACAACTTGCGGCAGGTCGCACGTTCCCAATTGCAGTAGGGGCAGACGGTAAGGTTATTATGACAAGTAATGGTGAACCACAACATATGGTCTATAATTATAATGTCGGGGCGTCTACTTATGTTTTTCAAGGGGGAGATGCCATTTATGAAGATATTAATAATGATGGGCAGATTAATGCGCTCGATATTGTATATCTTGGCAACTCCTTGCCAAAGCTACAGGGTGGCTTCAATTTTACGTTTCGATATGGCAGGTGGAGCATGAAGACTCGCTTTGCATATCGCTATGGTAATAAGGTGGTGAATGGTGCTCGATGGGCATTGCAGTCAATGGCTACGACTGACAACCAAACCGCTGCTGTAAACTACAGGTGGCGTAAGGATGGTGACGTCACGCCTATGCCTCGCGCACTGTATGTAAGTGGTTCGACAGCTGCATACAACTATCAGGGATCAAGCCGCTACGTGGAGGATGGATCGTTTGTTCGTTTCAACAACCTTCAGTTAGCATACAACTTTGATAATAAGATGATCAAAAAGTGGGGATTAAATAATCTTCAGGTTTATTTGAGTGTGAACAATCTTTGGCTTTGGACGAAATACAGTGGCACAGACCCAGAAATCTCTATTGGCGGATGGGGTGTCGCAACTGATAGCTCGCAGACCCCACGCTCAAAGTCGTTTACTGCAAGTATCAATATCGGATTCTAAAAAGCATCTATAGATTATGAATATTATAATTCAAAAAAAGAATAAGCTGGTAAAGATAGCATACTGCCTTTCTTTATACTTGCTCACCTTCCTGCTACTGGCAAGCTGCGTAGATACAGTGCTTCTTCCTGACGACAAAACAGTAGATGAAGATTACTGGAAAACAAAGTCGGATGTAAACCAAATGGTCATGGGAGCTTACAGTTCAATGTTGTCGTCTTCGGTAATGAACAACTTGATAGTTTGGGGGGATTTCCGATCTGATGAGTTGGTTGCGGTAAGTTCCCCTACGAAGAATGATCTCACCGAGATCAGTGCTGTGAACATCCAAACCACCAATACCTTTGCAGACTGGGGGCCGCTTTACAGTGTTATTAATAATTGCAATATAGTACTTGACAGAGCTAAGGCTGTGATGTCTATAGACCCTTCTTATACTGAGGGAGATTATCTGGCAGACCGCTCTCAAATGCTAACCCTTCGTTCTCTATGTTATTTCTATCTTGTAAGGAACTTTCGTGATGTTCCGTATAGCGATCATGCGTATATGAACAGCTCGGAGAAAATGAATATTCCACAGAGTAATCCAGATAGTGTGCTACAGCTGTGTATCAATGATTTAGTTGAAGCAGAGAAATATGCTTTGGATCCTGCCGGTTTTGCAGATTGGAGAAGCAAAGGGCTAATCAATAGAGATGCTATAAACTCAATACTGGCAGACATCTATCTGTGGCGTGCAAGCGTGAAGCATACTGCCGAAGATTATGAGCAATGTGTGGCTTACTGTGATAGAGTGATAGAATCTAAAAGAGCTAATCATATCCAGGATGTAAATGAAATAGTTGTGAAGGAATATCCTTTAGCAGATGGTCAAGATGCTTTCAACAAACTTTTCATAGAACAAAATGCAGATGAGAGCATATTTGAGCTTCAATTTGATGGTAACAATAACAGCAACACTGCAGTTTGTGAGAATTTTTACAAATATAGGAACAATGCTTCCACAACTGGCTATATGAAAGCTTCTACTATTTTCGGAACGAATGCTGCCATATATGTTAATAACAATGCTGCCAAAAATTCAGACTACCGTTTCTGGCAAAACTGTTTTGCAGTGAATGGCGGTGCTGAATCTTTTGATGTGCGCAAGATGATAACTACAACCCGATCCGGTGCAGGTGATCCTAATGGAAAAGTCTATACACGTGAAGATCGTGCATATGACAGATTTGCACAAAACTATATTTTCTATCGTTTATCTGACATTATGTTGATGAAAGCAGAAGCGATGACTCAGCTTGCAGCGGACGACAACGACGTTCAGTTGCGTGAGGCCTTCAATTTAGTACAGTATATAAACAGCCGTTCTATCTTTCCAAACAGCCTCTCTTCAGATTCGTTAAAGTGGTCCTATTACAACACCAAGAATGGAATGGAAAGTCTTGTACTCAACGAAAGGCTTCGTGAGCTGAGCTTCGAAGGTAAACGTTGGTACGACCTCATGCGTTATAACTATCGCAATGTAGAGGGAATAGACTATTCTACAACCTTGGCTCAGCAAGAAGCTGAAGGTCGAAACTTTGTAAGAAACAGTACGGACATGCTCAATCTCTTAGTTCGCAAGTATACATCGGGAGCACGAGCTGCAGCATCTAAAATGCGCACTGAGCCATATCTCTATATGCCGGTCATTCAAAGGGAAATAGATGTAAATCCAGACTTAAAACAGAACCCTGCTTACAGTTCCAGTGACGATTATATCAAGAACTATTAATTGGAGGAGAAAGACTTATGACTAATAATATTTTTAAAGTAGGTTTGGGCTTGCTGGCCTTTGCAATAACATTCGGGGCGTGTAATAAGGAACCCGATGAGTCGAACCTTTATACTATGACAGGTGAAACTATTGGTAGTTTCATTAAGAACGACAGCAATCTTACGTCGTTCCAATATATACTTGAGCGTACAGGTCTGGATCGCAACATGGCTACATATGGACAATATACTTGCTATGCTCCGACCAATGCTGGCGTAGCACAGTATATTGACAGTTTGTGGAACGATAGTGAATCAGCCAATCACAATGGTCTGGTATCAAACAGCCTTGAGGGGCTGAGCGATAGTCTATGTAATGACATTGCACTCTATCACCTGACTAATGGTTTATATAGTATCATATCCATGGGAGGGTCTGGGGCAACTATCACAACAATGCTGAGCCGTCCAATTTCGTCATCGGTAGACAGCTTGGGTAATACTGTGCTAAATGGTGTATCCACAATTATCAGTGAGGATAACGAAGTAATCAACGGATTGGTTCAGATAGTGGACAACGTGATTCCACGTACCTCCCGTCTACTTGGCGCAACCATGCAGCGTTTGGAAGACTATTCTATCTTCTACGAAGCTTTGCTTAAAACAGGATTGGTAGATTCTGTTGCAAAGAGCAGTAAGGGAATTGTTTTCAACAAACCAATAGATGCTACGGACACTAATGGCAGCGCACTTTATGCTCCAACAGAATGTAAGGTTGGGTATACTATTTTTGCAGAATCTAATGCCGTGCTAAAGGCTAATGGCATTACTAGTTTCGATGATTTGGTAGCATATGCCAACAAGGTGTATGGAGGGGCTACGAGCTGGTATGACTATCCTCGGGAAAAAGGTATTAAGATCAGTACAGGAACTGATTATACCAACCGATTTAACGCCTTGAATATGTTTGTTGCTTACCATATTCTCTTTGTTTCCATGGCACAGGACCAAATGGTTTTTGAAGACAAGCCAGGCGTTCCTGCCGGAACAGACAAATGGAACTATGTGAATGGAGGCGAGCCATACGATTACTATGAAACTATGCTACCTAACACCTTGCTGAAAATATGGCAACCACAGCCTGGAAGAACCTTATATATCAACAGATGGGTACTTAACAACACCCTTACTGATGAAGTAGGCACAATGGGGTCTGCTCAAATGCATCCACTAAAACATCCAGGTATCGAAATAGAACGTAAGGATATTACAGCTTATAACGGATATATCCATCCAATTAAAAATATGCTGGTTTATGACGACCACGTTCCCCAAGGAGTGCTCAACGAACGTGTGCGTTTGGACGCAACTACGTTCCTCGAAGAATTGATAAACAACAATTTCCGGTATATGTATATGGATGAAATTAGTGCATTGAATGGAGGAGGTTCTGGTGCCCGTGTAGCATATCCCGTAAATTATTTTAACGATGTGATTTGCTATAATGGAGAGTCTACCAAGCTTCGTACTAACGTTCGTGGAGACTACCGTGCTTACCAAGCTGATGCTTTCCAGGGTTGGGGACAATATGACCTTGCCATAAAAATTCCTTCTATGCCGTCAGGACTCTACGAGTTTCGCTTATTCTATTCCCCAATGGGGCATGGTGGTATGATGCAATTTTATTGGGGAAAGTCTAAAAATGTTCAAGATATGCAGGCATTAAGCATTCCTCTTGATGTCCGAATCCAAGAAGACGATCCGCGTATCGGTTGGAAAGCATTTTATGAAGAGGACGACCTCGGTATTGCGACAGATGAAGCTATGCATAATCGCGGTTATATGCGTGGTCCGTACAGCTTCTGTGGTCACCCAGGTGATGACGGAGACCAAACAACAACAAAAAACTGCCGTGGTGATGGTGTTGTGACTTTGCGTCGAGTATTAGGACGTATCAACCTGAAGCAGAGCGATGATTTTTGGTTCCGCTTTAAGAGCGTTATCAACGATGATTCTGACTTGAAATGGCAGCTCGACTTCGTTGAGTTTGTTCCTGTGAATATTGTTGACAATGAACGTTACAGTGAAGATTGGTATTAACGCTTAAGCGGAGAAGACTATCGCTTAATACATAATATAGTAATTCTAATGAAAAAAAATAAATATATAGGAATCATCATGTTGGCCACTGGGATGTTTGCCATCGCATCATGCTCTGATTTCGATGATTACAACACGGTTCCTACAGATGCAACATCGTCGGCCAATCAAACTCTGTGGGAGAACATTTCCCAAAACAGCGAGTTGTCGAATTTTGCTGCACTGATAAAGAAGGCGGAATTTGATGATGAACTTCAAGCTGCGCATTACTACACAGTATGGGCTCCCAAAAATGGCACATACAATGCAGAAGCATTAATGCAGAAAAACAAAGAGGTAATCCTCAAGGAGTTTGTAAAAAATCACATTGCAGAATATAACCATACCATATCAGGCAATATAGACAAACGTATTCATACATTGAATAGGAAATCTTATGACTTTATGGGTAATGGTTCTTATACTTTCGATGATATAGCAGTGAGCAAACCTAACCTCCCAAGTACCAATGGTGTAATGCACCTACTTGATGGCATGGCAACCTTCTACCCTAATATTTATGAATACATTACAGAAGCAGAGGGAGTAGACTCCATGCGTAACTATTTCAAGGCGTACGAACTTACAGAATTGGATCCTTCTCGTTCAGTAGTGGGGCCTATTGTCAATGGTAAACAGACATACATTGACTCAGTAATGGTAACATCCAACGCTATGACCCGTACACTTCGCGCGTATATCGAGCGGGAAGATTCTTCGTACACAATGTTCATGCCTACCAATAAAGCATGGACAGAAGTATACAATCGTATCAAACCCTATTATAAGTTTATAGAAACTACGACAGCCCAAGATATTGCCAATGCAACATCAGCATCCTCATCGCCTGAAATTAATATAACTGTAAATCCAACCTATATGACCGACTCCCTCACCAAGATGGCTATAGTAAGGAATCTGATCTTTAACCATAACAATCGATATAACCGTTGGCTGGAGGATGAAACGGCACAGAAAACCGATACTATTCTTGCAACCGATTCCAGGCTTGGGGCTAATCGTTTGGCTAATCCTGACGAAATTCTTGGTGCTACAACCCGAAAGATAAAGATGAGCAATGGCTTTACACGTATTGTCGATACCTTGGCGTTTCGACCATGGGATACATGGGCTCCAGAGCGTACCACTCTTAAGGTAGGTCACGTATGGACAGGCACACCAACTCGACACAATTATACTTTACAGACAGAATATGGTGATGAGGAAAAATACTATTACCATATTGAACCTACAAGTAATTTTGCCAAGCCGGCTTTAGACCTATTACTTTTTGGCGTGCTGTCAACGAGCTATAATATCTATGCAATCATAGTTCCAGCTTTCGATATAACAGACGATTCTTACATACATAAGCCTAATCAATTAGATTTTTCTTTGAGCTATTGTAAGGCAGATGGCAAGTTAGCTATTCAAAAACTAAATCAGAAAGTAGAGAATGACCCAACCAGAATCGACACCGTATCAGTCGGCACTTTTACATTTCCTGTTTGCTATAGCAACCTTGGAGACAATAGGATTGCTCCAAATCTGAAAATAACAACACATTTCGGAGTGTTTAATAAGCCTGCTATGGCTAAGTACACAAGAGATATTCGTATTGCGGGCATTATAATGAGACCTGTTGAACTTGATGAATTTGAAGCAAAGAACTAATATGAAAAGCACTATGTTATATATGCAGGGCCACAGTCTGAGACTAGCCCTTTGCACACTCGCGTTCACTATTGGCATTCCTGCTTATGCCCAAGATAGCATGGAAACAGAGGGGAGAGATGCAAGTGTTGTGCAGCCAACTCGCAAACGTCATGCCACTCATCACTATAAGATGATGACCCTTCACGGCAAAGTGATAGATCAGTCATCTCAGAAACCATTAGCCGGCATTCAGTTGCGTACTTTGGGCAATGAGCTGTTTACAGCTATGACAGGGGGAGATGGAACTTTCAAAATTAATGTCCCAGTATTTACAACCAGTCTTTATGTGCATTCCCCAGGTTATTTGGCTCAGCAAGTGGCTGTGGTATCAAACGACCCTGATCAAACTATTCTGGTCAAGATGCTAGAGGATAAATATCAACCTATGTATGTTGATGGCACAGTGATTACGGCACAAAAAGGCTTTAAATCTAACAGCAACAGCATCACGATTGATAACGACATCGAAAACACTATTGGAGCGGATGTACGAAGCATTATGCGCTCAGCAATGCCTGGCGTGGGCGCTGCAATGTTTGTGCGTGGTTTCAACTCTCTCAATGCCAATACTCAGCCACTCATAGTAATCGATGGGATTGAACAGGATTTGCAGCAAAACCGTGCGTCGCTTCATTTAGGACAGTTCAATAATATTCTTGCTAACATCTCTCCTGACGATATCGATGAAGTAAAGGTGTTGAAAAACGGGACCGCACTTTACGGGGCACGTGGTAGTAATGGCGTAATTCTAATTACTACCAAGCGCGGACACTCTATGGCAACTCGTATAGACGCCAATATAGGAATAGGTGTAGCTTTAATGCCGCAGTTGCCGACAATGATGAACAGCACACAATATCGCAACTATGCAACAGAAATATTGGGAACTGTTAAGCAAAATACAGAATTGGATGAGCCTATAGCTTATCGTTTTCTTGACGATAATCCTGATGGCTATTACTATCATATGTATCATAATAATACTGATTGGAAAAATTATGTGTATCGTACGGCGCTCATCCAAAACTACAGTATTAATGTACAGGGTGGAGATGACATCGGTATGTATAATCTCTCCGTTGGCTACCAAAACAATCAAAGCACAGTTAAGAAAAATAATTTTGACCGCATGAATGTGCGATTCAATACCGATATAAGCATTCTTCAAAATCTGAAAACCAAATTTGATATCTCTATCAGTCGTACTACATCACATATATTCGACGATGGAATTTCCTCCGACCTAACTGCTGGTGCAATAACCTCACCTGCTTTCCTGTCGTTTATCAAAGCTCCGATTGTAAGCCCGTACCAGTATAATGCTGTGATTGGTGACTTTACAAGCTTACTTTCCGACTATGACGATATTTACAGTCAGCTTGGCAGGGATTATGGATTGGCTAACCCCGTTGCCATTCTCCAAAATGCAGATGGCGATAACAAAAATTATGCAGAGAACACATATTTCAATGTTCGCGTGGAACCCACGTGGGCTTTTAACCCAAGTTTGTCGCTTACAACTATGTTCAGCTACAACCTTAATCGAAATTCTCAGCGTTATCACCGTCCATATGTTGGAGTTCCGTCCTTCCAAATTAAAGATATAGGGCGGGTAACCTCTATGGTAGCTTCGTTGTTTTCAAAGGAAATCAACGTTGTAAGCAACACGCATTTGGATTGGCATCAGCAGTATGGCCGACACACCTTGAATGCCTTTGGAGGATTTAGGTATACTTACTTTTCTTTCGACGACAACAATCTAAGCACGCAGTACAACGGTGTTACCAACGATAAAAATCCTGCACTAAGTCACAATACTGGCTATCAAGGCATAAAAGGAAATAACGATGTCTGGAAAAACATGAAGTGGTATGGCAATGTAGATTATAATTACATGAATCGTTATTTTGCAACGGTTTCACTCGCTGCAGAAGCCAGCAGCCGTTTTGGTGAAAACGCGGATGGTCTGTCGGCATTAGGTACGGTATGGGCCATCTTTCCAGGTATACATTTTGGATGGGTCATGACTAATGAGGACTGGTTCCCCAAACACTCCTTTGTAAATTACCTAAGGCTCAATGTAGGATACGATATCAGTGGAAACGACGACATCTCCAACTATGCAGCACGGACATCACTTTCCACTGTGCGGTATAATTATGATATGATTGGACTACAGCTTGACAATATTGGTAACGACAAAATTCAGTGGGAAACGAACAAGAAACTAAACTTGGGGTTACAAACCTATTTGCTTAACAACCGTCTTGGTATAGATTTCAATTATTATATCAACAATGTTAGCAATCTGCTTACATTGATGTCTTTCAAAAACCCTATTGGTGGCATTAATAATTATTGGAGCAATGGAGGTGAATTGAAAAATTACGGTTTCGAACTCACAGTTACTGGCAAACCCGTTGTTGCTAAGGATTGGCAACTGGAGCTTGGTGGCAGCATCGGACACTATAAAAATGAAGTGAAAAAGCTGCCCAATGGCAACTATACGACATCAATATATGGTGATAACAACATCTTAACTTCAGTGGGTAACCCAGTGGGATTATTCTATGGTTACCAAACGGCGGGCATATTTGCTACCAATGTAGAGGCCTCGGAAGCAGGCAAGGATGGGTATCTTTACATGCTTGACAATGCTGGTAACGCCAATTATTTTAAGGCTGGCGATGTGCATTTTGTAGATCAAAATGGAGATGGTGTGATAAATGAAGCAGACAAGATAGTAATTGGCGACCCCAATCCCGATATTTACGGTAACATCTTTGCAAACCTCAGTTGGAAACAGCTCACCTTACACCTAGGATTCAACTATAGCATCGGTGGAGATGTTTACAACTATCAGCGGAGCGTTCTCAACAGTGGCTCCACATTTTACAATCAACAGGTTGCTGAAATAGGCCGCTGGCGTTATGAGGGACAGAAGTCAGACCTTCCACGAGTAGCATACGGCGATCCATTGTACAACAACCGTTTTAGCGACCGATGGATAGAAGATGGTTCCTTCCTCCGGTTGAAAACTGTCAGGCTGAACTATCAGTTTCCTATTCCCGGAACATGGACATGGTTGCAGGGACTTGCTCTATGGGCTCAGGCTAACAATCTTATAACTCTTACCCGCTATATGGGTAGCGACCCTGAGTTTAGTCTGGGTAATGGAGTTCTGTATCAGGGAATTGATGCTGGTCAACTTGCACAAGGACGAAGTTTTCAATTTGGTTTGAAAATTAATCTATAAACATTTCTTTTCCCTCTTATAACAAGAGCAGAAAGCTGGAAAAGGATAAATTATAAAATGAATACAAACATGAATACAATATTCAAGAAAATAAAGCACATCAGTAGCTTCTCCTTCAAAACTGCAGGTTTAGCAGTTCTCTGTCTATCTTTAGGTATGAGCAGTTGTGGGGATATGCTTGAGTCCGAGAGCACACGCCAGGTTTTTGGTGGAGACCTTAATAGTAAAACCGACTCCATCTTCTTTGCTTTCGGTATCATGCAGAGTATGCAGCAATTAGCCGATCAATATGTCTTCCAAGGTGAGATGCGTGGTGACAACGTATCTACTACCATTTATACTGACAATGATTTGCGCCAACTCTATAGTTTTTCTGCTAACGCGACTAATCAATATGACTCTGCATATGTATATTATCGCGTTATTAATAATTGCAATTACTACATTGCACATCGTGACACAACGTTGTTTACAGGTGCTGTTAACGTAGTGATGAATGAGTATGCAGCTGTCAAGGCATTTCGTGCATGGGCTTATCTGCAATTGGCACGCAACTATGGGAAGGTCCCTTTCTTCACGGAACCTTTGACAAGCATTTCCCAAATCAACACCAATGATTTTCCCAAGCTCGACTTGCGTGGTATTGTAGATCGCTTGGCACCTGATTTAGAGCAATACACAGGCTATAGTGTTCCCAATAATGGTGGAGGTAACCACTCTGTTGGGAATACAAATTTTGGACAGGCCAAGAATGTCAATGTGGCCTTATGCTATATTCCAGTAGATGTAATTTTGGGCGAACTATATTTAGAAGCGGGTGACTTTGCCAATGCCGCACGGCACTACACTACTTATATTACAACGGTCGAGAAGCCGGTTGGCACCAACTACGCATTAGGACTTGAAGCAGAATACTTGCCGCGTACGTGGAGCGAGGTCATGGCTCGACCAAACGATATGATACGCTACTCATCGAGTGCACCAAGCTGGAAAGACGTATTCAGTAACAACAGCACGTTGGATATCATATCCTATATTCCAATGGCGGTAAATCGCATGCGAGGAACAACTACTAATGTACCTTTAGCTTTTGGTTTTAATTACTATTCTACAGTTCGGTCGAACGAAGAACTTTATGTAGACGAAATTCAACTTGAGCCATCTTTGCCGCTTAAAACGCTTTCGGACAGCGCAGACTATTATTATTATCAGGATGTAGCAGGAGCCTTGCCCATGCAGTACGTAAACAGTGCAAAACTTGGTGACCAGCGTCTTAAAAGCGTCACACGTAGAGGAACTGGTGAAGACTCCACCAAGGTTTGGATACAGAAATATACATCGGGAAACATCATATTGTTCCGCAATACTACAGTCTATCTCCACTTGGCTGAGGCTCTCAATCGTTTGGGGTATCCTGACGCAGCATTTGCTATTCTAAAAGAGGGTATCACCGAGCAGTTGCTCGATTCAGCACAAACTTATGTCAGAGAAGAGACCAAACAATTACTCCAAACCACATATCCATTATTATCGGGCACTAACAAATCTCTTTTCCCTGCGCATACTACCACAAACTTTTCACAAACTAACTGGGGTATCCACCAGCATGGTGCAGGAGTTACCCATGATGGCAACTATCCTGGGCGTTCCGGATATCAGTTTGACGTTGTTGTAGGCAATAAGATAGAAGAGATAAACAAGGAGTTCAATCTCACCATCGGTACAACGGCACAGGACACCCTTCATGCCAAGATCAATGCAATAGAGGATCTGCTTTGTGATGAATACCAGTTGGAATTTGCCTTTGAGGGTACCCGTTGGTACGACTTAATGCGCTTAGCTCGCCATAAGAATACAGCAGCAACATATGGTGCTGATTTTGGTGGTAAATGGTTGGCTCGCAAATTGATGTTTAAGAATCCTGAGAAAGATCTAACCAATCCCGAAAATTGGTACCTACCATTCGAATAACAAGATGAAAACAATTCTGGACTAATTGATTCAGGAGCTCCTAATATATCAAAGTGCATTGAACAGGTCAATGCACTTTGATATCATGCTAACTGTCATTTACATTCCAATAAGTATAACGGTGTTCGTTATTTATTAACTTGCTGCGATAAAAGCTTAGATCACAACTTTTCAAACCTTAAAAACGAATTTATATGAAAAACAAATTATTACTTTCCATAGCCTTGTTACTTATAACTTGCGCCATTCATGCTCAAGCATCTGCTCCCATTCCTCGTGCCCTTTGGGCCTCGGTTAATGGTCACAGTAAAGCATCCTTGGGCGACTATCAGACCCACAACAACAAAATCCTTGTGTCTTGGCGCATGCTTCCCGGCGAAGATGGCACGACTGGCTTTGATCTCTACCGAAAGCCTCAAAATGGCATTGAGACCCGAGTGGCAACAAATATAACCAATAGCACCTGCTTTCAAGATAGCAAAGCCAACCGCAATGTTGATAACACATACCGACTGACCTATCATGGCAGCAACGAAACTCTCGACACCCATACTATTAAAGCAGAACAGGCCAAGCTGGGGTTGCCCTATATCAGCATACCCTTAAAAAACACCAAAGATGTTTGCTCTACAGATACCATATTCTACACTGCCAATGATTGCAGCGTCGGAGACTTAGATGGTGATGGAGTTTATGAAATCGTAATCAAGCGATTACTAACTGTAAAGAATAGCAAAGGTGAACAATTGAGTGATGGAACCGGTTCTGGAACTTCACAAAAAGACGTCCGCCACACAGTTATATGGGATACATATAAACTTGATGGTACTTTCATGTGGCGTATAAAATCTGGCCCTAACGTACCGCTGGGTAACAGTTCCTCATTTGCCATTGCTGATTTTGATGGCGACGGCTGTTGCGAAATGGGCATCCGTACAGCAGAGGGAACTGTTTTTGGTGATGGTGTGGAAATAGGAGACACAAACGGTGATGGCAAAACCGATTATCGCACGTGGACTGGTACGTGGATGGATCACTATAATAGTGCTGGTCCGGAATTCATCTCTATTATTGATGGAAAAACGGGAAAGGAACTTGCCCGTGATAACTTTATTACCCGAGGCAGAAGTGAGGATTGGGGGGACAACTATTTTAAACGAGCTAATAGTTTCCGAATTGGTGCGGCAGCTTGTGATGGACAACTACCCTCGCTAATTGTGGGACGTGGTGTCTATGCCCGCTCAGTTATAGAGGCATGGGATTATCGCAATAATCAGCTCACCAAACGTTGGCACTTTGACTCTAACAATTATCCGGGTGAAGCATACGCAGGACAGGGATTTCACTCGTTCGCCACAGCTGATGTTGATGGCGATGGATTTGATGAGGTAATCTATGGCTCAATGACCGTAGACCATGATGGAAAACCATATAGTACTACTGGGCTTGGGCATGGCGACGCTCTCCATGTGGGTAAATATATCAAAGACAGCGAGAATCTGCAGATTTTCGCATGTTTTGAGACTGGAAAAACCATGGTTGCACTTCGTGATGCCAAAACCGATGAAATATTGTGGAAGCGCATGAGCGACAAAGACGGAGATATGGGGCGCTGTATGATTGCCGACATCGACCCCGACTCTCCAGGCTTTGAGATGTGGTATGCCGGCGGACATGCTTTCTCTGCCAATGGTAGAGATTTGGGGTATAAGCCATCATCATGTAATATGGGCATATGGTTCGACGGAACACTGACTCGACAGCTCATCAATAAAAACACAATTCACAGTGAGAAATATGGCCGTACATTTACAATGTATCGATATTCCGTATCTTTCAACAATGGTACCAAGTCTAATCCGGGATGGTATGGCGATTTTTTGGGTGATTGGCGGGAAGAAGTGATAGTACCTGACCATTCTAAATTAGTAGATATTAAAATATTTTCTACTTGGTACCCTACTACGCACAAGTTTCCATGGCTAATGACCGACCCAGTCTACAAAATGTCTGCTATCAATCAGAATATAGGTTATAATCAGCCTACAGACTTGGGATATTATCTCGGCAGCGACTTAACATCGGACGAGGAGGCTTGGATAGCGGCTGGCATAGAAGATGTAGTGATACCTAACAACAATAGATATAAAGATAGTGACTATTACTATAACCTCAATGGACAACGAATGATTTTTCCACCTTCAAGGGGTATTTACATCCACAAAGGCAAGAAGATTATTATCACCGGCAAATAAGACCATTAAGTGAGATGGGGAAATGCATATATCCATTACATTTCCCCTATATTTTGCTATAATTAGCAGACCCTACATAAACTTGTAGTAATGGCAAAAGTTTATCAAGTGATACCCTTTGATGGAATATATAAGTGCCCGTCAATATGGTCAATTCCAAAATGCGTCAGATATACATTCATAATGTCGTTTCTTTATAATCTCTGGAGTATTATCTACAGAAGGGAATTCTTCTGCGATTTCACTTGCGAGACAATATAGGAGTTTTTCGCCCAATATGCCAGAATAACTTCCACGAAGTGCTTTTTCGTACCAATTGATTAAATCATTCTCAGTGATTATACTTTGAATATGGCTTCTCCAACCTATTTGGGTAAGAAGAGATACTATTACATCTTTTTCTGCATCCTTACAAACAATAACAATGCGGTCACTTGAAACGCTATTTACAATACTCTCTGCAAGTGAAATATCTAAGCTCAAATGCTTAATTTGAATAGCTGATCCCCAATTTGAATACATATCTAGGCCTCTATCAGCAGCATTGGTAACACCAACACGATAGACTCTCGCTTCTTGTATATGCTGCGGAGTTGAACTATCCAAGCACATTACCTTTTGAGTAAAATCTTCAAATTCTTTAAGTAGAGGATAAGCATCTTCCTTTACAGTAACTTCAACTTCAAGTTCCATTGCTTCAACCAATGTTGAAAACAAAGCATAGACGATAATCTCATAGATTTTATCAAGACTTCTCTTCAAACCTGCTTCATTCCAAAATGAGTCTATAAATTTCTTGACATCAAATGTTGTTACTTTTGCGTCTAAGCAATAAGCCAAAGCGTTTGACAACTGCTCATGTTTGTTGTCAAACTTACTATAAATATACGCTTCTACTGCTCCATGAGTTCTACGATTCTCTTTACCAAGAACATCTAAAACAGTAGGAGGTATTGCATTGTCGTTGAACAAGTCATCTTGAAATCTAGCACTGCTTATACTTACTCTACCGAGCAGTACAATAGAAACCTCATCTCTCCACTTCTTGCTTTTTGTTCTATAATCCTCTAAAGACAAAAGGTTTATATCTTTATAAACTCTATCTCTGTAAAGTATTTCGGCTACCTGTATTGGCTTATACAAGTGAACTCTGGACTTTTTGATAATATTATCCAAAGCTGCCTTTGCTTGCTCTTTTGTTATCATGACATTTTATTAGATTCAAATTGTTTTAATGCGTTTATCATCTGGTTTGCAACTGCTTTTATTACAGGAACAGCTACAGAATTACCAGTCTGATGTTTTATTTGACTATATGGCACAACTATTTTGAAAGTATCTGGAAAGCCTTGTATTCGTAACATTTCCCTTTCTGTCGGTCTTCGTTCATCATTAATGAGAATATAATTTGCAGATGCTCCTGCTCTCAAACATGAGGAATATGGGTGAGGAGTGATACTTCCTGCCATATTTTCATGAGAGATATATGGCTTAGGATAGTTAGGATCCTTTAAACGCATAAGTCTAGATTCTCTTATTCTATCTTTTACATAATATTTCTCATCAACATCAACTTCGAGAATATCTTTTAAAGTTTTCCTACATGATAAAGGAACTGGGTCTGGGAACGAGAATAATATATTGTCCTTAAATCCAACAATAATAATCCTCTCCCTCTTCTGAGGAACACCATAGTCCAAAGCATTTAACACTTTGGCATACACAGTATAACCTAAAGCCTCCAAATGGGTTCTGATTACCTTAAATGTATTTCCTTTATCATGTGCGGTTAGATTTCGCACATTCTCTAGCATAAAGGCTTTTGGTTTTTTTTCTTTTAATATTCTTTCAATTTCAAAGAACAAAGTACCACAAGTCTCATTTTCAAATCCTTCTTTTTTCCCTATAATAGAAAATGCTTGACAAGGGAAACCTCCAAGAAGAACATCAAAGTCTGGAATATCTTTTGCTGCTATTTTTGTTATATCTCCTGAAGGGTGTTCTCCAAAATTTGCTTCATAAGTTTTACAAGCACTCTCGTCAAATTCTGATGAGAACACACAATGTCCTCCAACAGATTCAAATCCCAATCTGATACCACCAATACCAGCAAATAAATCTATAAAACTAAAGTTGTTCCAGTTCATGCGCTTTATTAAGAATTTGTACTTAATCCTTTTGAGAAGGAGTCAGTAAATCTCTTTTATCAATATTTAGTAACTGAGCAATACGTTCTAATGTTTGTAAATCTGGTTGAACAGAGTTCTTACACCATTTGCTCACAGTACAAGTTGATTTTCCAAGTTGTTCTGCAAGCCATTTTCCAGTTTTATCTTGCTCAGCAAGCACAGCTTTAAGCCTATTCAAATTAGCCATATATTCATATTTATATAATTTTGGTGCAAAGATATAGAAATATAACGAGAAAACATAAATTCTTTATTTTATTTAGAGTCTGCTAATTTATTTTTTCACACAAACTTGTGGTGTGGGTAATACAGCCTCCATGCTGTCAAAAATGCTCATAATTCTCTTTTGGAAGTTCTTCAAGCCCGATTTTTCGAAAAAGAGACAAAGAAAGTCCCCTTAGGAACTTCATGATGTTCCTAACGAAGAAGCAAGCAAGAAGTGTGCTTGACTGTTTGCCCAGGAAATCAAAAAACAGCTGAAAGTCTGCCTGCAGGCATCGTATCTGGATCAGTTTTGTCCTGTCAATGAGTTTCTTTCCCTTGCGTTTCTTCTTAATATGTCTGCTTTAAGAAGAAAACGGCAGGTTCATGCTCTTTTAGAGTTTATCTTGGTAAAGGCTGTTCTTATCCCAATCTCCGTTTCTGAAGCAGCGGGAAAGGTTAAAACTATTGTCAAAACACCTTCTGATTTTCGCTTATTTGAAAACCAGCTGGCCTTCGCTCGAAATACGTGAAAAATGCGGTGTTTTGTAAATGCCTGACTGTCAGCGTTTTTGGAAAAACTGTCTTTTATTTCCTATTTCCTCACCTGCGATTGAATATCGAATGGCATGACGTAAAGAGCTTAAACACCGTGCGATTAAAGCTCTTCCACGCTGTCACCAAGGCTTAACCGTGCTATGAGAAAGCACCAATCGCAACAACCTTACAATTTTTGGTCGTGTTTGTTTCGAGCGTACCGAAAAAAGATGGCGCATTTTTCTCTATATGTCTCGAAAATAATGAGCAAAAAACGGTAATTATATTTTACTATTTTAGAAAGAACGCATGCTTCAATCAATCACTAATGCCATGGATGCCACTCTATCATTGTAGGAAGATGACATAGCCTTGGTCGATTGCTGAGTAGTTACTATGCTACACTTATACACTGGCTATGAAAAAGTTTTATACGGTTCTTTTGTCTTGACCAGTCTCAGCCTTCGCCAAACAAAAGATGGTATCATTCTCCACAATTTTACGACAATGCGCCAGCGCCAGTCTATTATTCTAACGTGCATGCCGTGGCTAATGGCTGCCATCATTTCATCTGCGACTTCGTCTACAGTGAGAGTCATTGGATAATGAGTTCCCTTGATAAGGTCAGTATCCACAAATCCTGGCCGTAAGTCTGTGAATCTAATATTTAGTTGTCTGTTGTTCGAGAGTTGTTCTAAAGCCTGGATGTACGTGTTCTGAAATGACTTCGTAGCACTATAGCTTGGTGCCGGCCCCAATCCCTTCGTGCCGGCAATGCTCGATATTACTGCAATGTGCCCGCCACCATGCGATGCCATCCATCTGAAGACCTCCCCTACCATGCGTGCAAAGCCCATACCATTTGTTTGTATCGTATTCAATTCTACATCAGCAATGAGTTCGGAATTTTGCTTTCCTATGCCAGACGCATGAAAATAAAGATCCACTCCACCTAATTTTTCAATAAGACCACGCATCTTGTCTGCCGCATCATCAGCCGTTATATCTATCTGGGCAATAACAGGCTTGTCTACGTCAGGCTCCTCTATTGATTTCAATATGTCAACGCGGCGCGCAGCAATGCCAACCTGCCAGCCATCTCTCAACAAACGTCTTGCCATCTCTAAGCCCAAACCTGAACTGGCTCCCATTACAACTGCTCTTTGTTTCATGCTACAAAAATAATTATTTTGTAAGACAAAACAGTGTTAAATGTACGGAACTTTCAGAAAATTACAGTATATTTGCAACAAACATATTTATTCTCAAATAAGCATCAACTAACAGATGAAAGACTTTTTAAAATACGTTGGAGCTACTGTTGTAGGGCTGGTACTCTTTGGTATAGTTATATCCATTCTCGGAGTAATGAGCATTGTAGGTATAATCGCTTCCTCAGAAGCTACACAAAAGGTAAAAGAAAATAGCGTTCTTGTCATAGATCTCAACGGTGTTATGCAGGAGCAGGCCAATGAAGACATCAGCACCAAGCTGATGGGTAATACCAATCTTGGGTTGCACGAAACGCTTTCGGCTATTCAAAAAGCCAAAAATGACAAAAACATTAAGGGAATATACATCAATGCAGGAGCTTTGCAAGCCGACATGGCTCAGTTAGAAGAGATACGCACAGCTCTTGAAGACTTCAAAAAAACAAAAAAATGGATTGTTGCCTATGGTGAGATATTCTCTCAACCATGTTATTACATAGCTTCGATAGCCAACAAGATATACATGAATCCACAAGGAGCCATCGACTGGCAAGGAATAGGAGGACAAATGATGTTCCTCAAAGATACGTATGCCAAGATTGGTATCAAGATGATTCCTTTCAAATGCGGCAAATACAAGAGCGCAACAGAAATATACACCGAAGACCGCATGAGCCAGCCCAGTCGCGAACAAACCGAACGATACATCGGTGGATGGTGGCAGACTATATGCAAGGCTGTATCAAAAAGCCGCGATATAAACATCGACTCTCTTAATGCATATGCCGACCGCGTCATATCCTTGGAAGACCCTAAAAACATGGTCAAGTACAAGATGGTTGACGAACTGCTGTACAACGATCAGGTGAAAGGGAAAATCAAAAATCTCCTCAAACTGGATGAAGACGACTCCATCAACCAAATATCAGTCAGCGCAATGGCTAACGTTCCGGAAGAAACAGACGGAGAAGCGATTGCGGTTTACTACGCACACGGCACCATTGTCAACGAGGATATGCCCCAAAACACATTATTGAATCCCAATCTTATTGTTGCAAAAGATGTTTGCAAGGACCTGGCAGAGCTGGCTGACGATGACAATATAAAAGCCGTGGTGATTCGGGTAAACTCAGGTGGAGGTTCTGCCTATGCCTCCGAGCAAATATGGAGACAGGTGGAACTTCTCAAAGCTAAGAAACCAGTAGTGATATCAATGGGCGGAGCAGCAGCTTCCGGTGGCTACTATATTAGCGCAGGTGCTAATTATATATTTGCTGAACCTACAACCATTACCGGCAGTATAGGCATTTTTGGCATAGCAAGAGACCGTTCCGAGCTTATGACTCAAAAGCTCGGCGTGAAATACGATGAAGTAAAGACCAACCGCAATTCTACCATAGGTTCAGAGGTAATGCCTATGACAGCAGAGCAATTTGGATATATCCAAAGTTCAGTAGACCGAGGATATATGCTTTTTAAAAATCGCGTGGCAAAAGGACGCCGCATGTCTTTGGACAAGGTAGAGGCTAATGCACAGGGACACGTCTTCCTGGGCAGCGATGCCCTGAAATTAGGATTGGTAGATGGTTTGGGAGGATTAGATAAAGCAGTGGCTAAAGCTGCCCAATTAGCCAAGGTTGAAAAGTATTATACAACGGCCTACCCTGCTCCATTAAGCATGCTCGAGGGAATTATGAAGAGTACAGAGCAAAGCGGCGATGGTATACTCGACGAAAAACTAAGGATGACGCTTGGCGATTTCTACGAACCTTTCATGCTGATGCGTACCACAGAGGCGCACACTGGATTACAAGCCAGAATGCCCTTTATTATCAAATTAAAATAGACAATAGAACTGTAAAACAGAACTTTCGCAAGTACTGAAGGTGTTAAAGGAGGAGGTTCCCCGAGTTTGCGAAAAGACAACAGGCCGTACTGTCATCAACAAGTATAGCTCCATCAAGTAGCCTTGCGAAAACTCTGCAAAACAATATATTCCGCAACAATACAAAAATGCGAACAGAAGGCGATCTTATCAAAATAAACGAATGGTTGCTGCCCCTCAGTTGGATTTACGGCATAGGGGTAGGTATACGAAACCAGCTCTTTGAACTCGGAGTGCTTAAGCAACGGGCATTCGACATCCCCGTTATCTCCGTGGGAAATATCACGGTAGGTGGCTCGGGCAAAACCCCACATGTAGAATATTTGGTGAGATTACTGAAAGACATTGTAAAAATAGGAGTACTATCCCGAGGCTATAAGCGGAAGAGCCGTGGATACGTATTGGCCACAGAGAATACAAAAATACATGACATTGGTGATGAGCCTTGCCAGATGAAGCAGAAATTCAATGATATCTATGTGGCTGTTGACAAAAACAGATGCAACGGAATTGACCGCTTAACCTCTGACCCCGAAACTAAAGACGTTGACGTTATATTGCTCGACGATGCATTTCAACATCGTTATGTTCAACCGGGTGTAAATATATTATTGGTGGACTATCACCGGCTGATTATTTATGACAAACTCTTGCCGGCAGGTCATTTACGCGAACCTATGAAGGGGAAAAACCGTGCAGATATAGTGATCGTTACCAAATGTCCAAAAGACTTGAAGCCAATGGAGTTCAGGGTATTGACCAAAGCGCTGAATCTCTTTCCCTATCAAGACTTGTTTTTTACCTGTATAAGCTATGATGTGCCACAACCGTTGTTCAAGCAGGAAGCCCCCCCTATAAAATCTAACAGCAAGAAACCTCTATCTGCCCTGAGCGGGCAAAATGTGCTGCTGCTTACCGGCATTGCCTCTCCTCAACAAATGAAAAATGATTTGAAATCAAAATGCAGGACGATCAAATCTTTGGCGTTCGCCGACCATCATCAGTTTAAAGCTAAAGATATCGAAAAGATAAACAACGCTTTTGTCAAGTTACCTTCGCCCAAGATCATTGTTACCACAGAAAAAGATTCCACACGCCTTATAGAACTTGATGGATTATCAGACAATGTTCGTAAAAACCTATACTTCCTTCCTATCAAGGTAAAATTCTTGTTGGGACAAGAAGAGAAGTTTAACAATAAAATAATTAGCTATGTACACAAGAATTCAAGAAACAGCATCCTGGTTAAAAGAAAGGATGACGACAAACCCAAAGACGGCCATCATCCTGGGAACCGGCCTGGGACAATTAGCTTCAGAGATAACTGACTCGTATGCCTTCTCATACAAAGACATCCCCAACTTTCCAGTATCTACCGTCGAGGGTCATGCCGGCCGTTTGATATTTGGCAAGCTGGGTGGAAAAGACATCATGGCCATGGAAGGTCGCTTCCACTATTACGAAGGATATTCTATGAAAGAGGTTACGTTCCCAGAGCGTGTGATGTACGAACTGGGAATAGAAACTCTCTTTGTAAGCAATGCAGCAGGTGGGATGAACCCTGCATTTAGCATTGGCGACCTGATGGTGATCAACGACCATATAAACTTCTTCCCCGAGCATCCCTTGCATGGCCCCAACTTCCCAACAGGCCCCCGGTTTCCCGACATGCACGAACCATACGACAGCAAGCTTATAGCATTGGCCGATGAGATTGCCAAAGAAAAGAGCATCGCCCTTCAACATGGTGTCTATGTAGGCGTTCAAGGCCCCACCTTCGAGACCCCCGCAGAATATCGCATGTTCCATATCTTGGGCGGAGATGCGGTTGGAATGTCTACCGTGCCCGAAGTTATCGTAGCACGCCACTGTGGCATCAAAGTGTTTGGTATGAGTATCATCACAGACCTGGGCGGCTTCGACGACCCCGTACAGGTAAGCCACGAGGAAGTGCAAAAGGCTGCTAATGCGGCTCAGCCCAAAATGACAGAAATCATGAGAGCCATGATACAACGCTCGT
>CAYVGR010000004.1:0-33692 GCA_964450065.1 uncultured Prevotella sp.
CTGATCTAAGGGCAGTTTAAGCGAATGTTAAAGGATTTAAGTGGACACTAGTGCTTTCTTAAAAACAACGGCATCGAACGAGAAGAATTGAAAGAAGTAACAGAGGATAGGGTAGAGGTCGTCAGATGGGTGCAGAATAATCTTGGCTATTTCATTTCTTACGACAACTTGTTCTCTACATGGCTGTCAATCGGAAAAGATTTCACCATTGCTAATGTGCGTGACGCACTTTCCGCATTCGACCGCAAGATAAGTCCTAATCACAAAAAACTCTTTAATGGCATTTTTGAAACCCTGCAAACCGGATTGAGCAAACTTGGCACCACCGCCGGTGAACAAAGTGCTGCCGTGCGCGATTTGGTTTCGCTGATCAAGGAAATACCTACCGACGGGCGTCAAGACTACGACGTGTTAGGTTTTGTTTATGAATATCTCATCAGTAACTTTGCTGCCAACGCAGGGAAAAAAGCCGGCGAATTTTACACCCCTCACGAGGTGTCGGTGATGATGTCGGATATCATAGCCTATCATCTCCGTTCCCAGGATGAGATACGCATTTACGACCCAACAAGTGGATCGGGTTCGTTGCTGATCAATATTGGCAAATCGGTAGCTCGTCATATCAATAACAAAGACAATATCAAGTATTATGCGCAGGAGCTGAAGCAAAACACCTTCAACCTCACGCGTATGAATCTTATTATGCGTGGCATTAAGCCCTCGAATATAGAAGCACGCAATGGAGATACGCTTAAAGAAGATTGGCCTTATTTTGACGAGACCGATCCGCAAAGCACCTACGAACCGCTCTATGTGGATGCTGTGGTGTCCAATCCACCTTATTCGCAGGAGTGGGATCCCACTGACCAGGAGAACGACCCAAGGTACGCAGCGTTCGGTGTTGCACCAAAAAAATGTGCCGACTTCGCCTTTCTGTTGCACGACCTTTATCATGTGAAACCGCACGGCATTATGACCATTGTCCTGCCTCATGGTGTGCTCTATCGTGGTGGCAGCGAATACCAGATACGAAGAAATCTTATCGAGTACAATCATATTGATGCTGTTATCGGTCTTCCGGAGAAGGTGTTCTTTGGTACGGGTATCTCTACCATCGTTATGGTGCTTAAGCGTCCTGATACACGCCCTGACACCTGCGTGCTGTTTGTAGATGCTTCACACGGCTTTGCCAAAGAGGGAAAAAACAACAAGTTGCGCGCTTGTGACATTAAAAAGATAGTGGATGCCGTAACAAGACGAGAGGAGACTCCTGATTATGCAAGATTGGTGAAGCGTGAGGATATTCGCGAAAACGACTATAACCTCAATATTTCGCGCTATGTAGACGGAAGCCCTAAACCTGATAAATTCGATATTTACGCAACCATGTTTGGTGGTATTCCTCAACATGAATTGGCTGAGCTTACTCAATTTTGGAAAAACTTTCCTACGTTGCGAGACGCCCTGTTCACTGTTAATGCTGAGGGGTATAGCCATCTCCGGGTGGACAACGTGCGGCAGACAATAGCGCAAAATGCGGAGGTAGGTCGGTATGTTGAAGATTTTAGGCAAAAATTTGATGCTAAAAACAACATCATTGCTTCTGTGGACAATCTGCAATACAGTGCCATGGCAGCTGAAGCTTGTCCGCAATACAATATGGGAACCGATTTTAAGGATTTCCTCGAAGAAGTGTTGATAAGACCAATGTTGACGTTGAATATTTCCCGAACCGAGGAAGCCATTAGTGCCGAATTGTTCAATCGGTTGTCGGATGTGCCACTGGTAGACCAATATCAAGCTTACCAGTTTTTCATTGATGATTGGACGCGGGTAGCCACCGACCTCGAAATTCTGCAAACCGAGGGAATGAATGCCGTTCGAGTTGTAGACCCCAACATGGTAATGAAGAATAACCGTGAGGTGCAGGACGGTTGGGTAGGTCGTGTCTTGCCTTTCTCATTGGTACAACAAAAATTGCTTGCTTACCAAGTGGCCGAGATAGACGAAATAGAAAATCGACTGACAGAAATTACTGAAGAATACGACCAGGTACTCGATACGCTGTCGGCAGAAGATAAGGAACTGAGCTTTGTAAGCGAAGACGGCACCAAATGGGTGAGCGCGGAAGTTACCAAGCAAGCTAAACCATTGATGGCCGAACAAAAAGAGTCGCCTTTTGATGCTGATAGCATAGAAGCTAAACTCATTCGTATTTCCAAACTTATAAACGAGGAAAAGAGCAAAAAGAAAGTGTTAAAGCAAAAACAGAGTCAGCTGACGAAAGATACCATCGACACTATACGCAATATTACCGACGAGCAAGCTACAGACCTGTTGCGTAGCAAATGGATAGCACCGCTCGTTGCCTCATTGGAACGAATGCCTGATGAGGTAATAGCCAACTTAACAAAAGCTGTAATTCGTCTTTCCGAGAAATATGCCACAACCTATCAAGACATAACGACACGTATTCATCATGCGGAAAGCAAATTATACGATCTCATTGGCGAACTTGAGGGTGATGTTGCCGACAAGATGGGCTTGGGGGCATTTCGCGAAACTTTGTCCAAGCATAACGGGAATTAAACGATGAAAGCAAGCAATAACGACAATATGCTTATCTACCAATCGGAAGATGGGAAGATCAAGATTAACGTCCGATTCGAGAAGGAAACGGTTTGGCTGACGCATGCTCAGATGTGTACACTGTTTGGTTGTGAACGCAGTGTTATAACCCAGCATATCAATAACATATCTGAGAAAGGAGAACTTGATGAAAATAGTAATGTGTAAAAATTGCACATTGCGAATTCAAACAAGCCTGTAAGGTATAACAACTTCGATGTAATTATCTCCGTGAGCTATCGAATCAGGTCGCAACAAGGCACACGCTTCTGTATTTGGGCTATCCAACAACAATATGCCACTCAAGAACAATAAAAAGAAGAATGACGATGAAGAAACAGAATAAAAAAGTTCCAGCTCTCAGATTTAAGGGGTATGAAAAGGAGTGGGAGGAGAAGAAGCTCGGGGAAATCGGAACGACCTATTCGGGGCTGTCTGGAATGTCCAAAACTGATTTTGGGCATGGAGAAGCACGTTATATAACATATATGAATGTTTTTTCTAATACAATTGCTTCTATTGATGGGATAGATAATGTAGAAATAGATAGTTCTCAGAATGAAGTTAAAAAGGGAGATATATTATTTACAACATCTTCAGAAACACCTGAAGAAGTGGGGATGTCATCAGTTTGGCTCTATGATATTCCTAATACTTATTTAAACAGTTTTTGTTTTGGTTTTCGCCCTTTTGTCGACATTGATAACTATTTCTCTGCATATTTAATGAGATCTCCCAATATTAGAAATGATTTCAAATTCTTAGCTCAAGGAATATCTCGCTTCAATATATCTAAGCAGAGGGTCATGGAAATTTCTACAAGTTTACCTCACAATTGCGAGCAGCAGATAATCGGAACTTTCTTTAAGGAGCTGGACGAACTAATCGGGGCAAAAGAGGAAGAGTTGAAAAAGCTCCGCCAGTTGAAGGCGGCTTTGCTCGATGCCATGTTCCCAAATACAGATGAAACAAATGTTAATAGGGGGGGGCAAAAGTTAAATAATGTTTCAGGCGTATTTCCAAATCTTGTAGTTGGTCCTGCTATGCCCAATACACCTCGATTACGTTTCAAAGGATTTACAGAGCCGTGGGAAGAGAAGCTGTTGGGGAAAATAATTAGAACAATTGCAGCTGGAAATGGCGAACATCAAGATGAAGGTTATTATCCACTCTATGGTTCAACAGGAATTATTGGTAGATCCAAAACTAAACACTATTTCGGTAAACTTATACTCATTGCTAGAGTAGGTGCCGATGCAGGTAAATTGCAGTTTATAGATGAAGAATGTGATGTTACAGATAATGCTTTAATAATTTCACATACCGATATAATGGAAGAAAACAAGTATAACATGGAGTTTATATATTATTGTATTAGTGCTGTAAATATCAAAAAATATACTTTTGGAAGTGCACAGCCACTTCTAACTTCAACAATTATAAAAAATGTTTCAATTACCCTCCCTTCCCTCCCTGAGCAACAGCAAATCGGCAACTTCTTCCGCTCTCAGGACGAAGGTATTGCTGCTGCCGAAAAGCAAATCGTGAAACTAAAAACCGTGAAGCAAGCCTGCTTGCAGCAGATGTTTGCATAATGTGAAAGGAAAAAGCGTATGCCATTTAATAGTGAGGAAAAGTTTGAGCAAGCCCTCATAAAGATGTTAAGTCAAAAAGGATGGGAAAAAGAAATGTTGTATTATCCCACGGAGCAAGACCTGTTGCAGAATTGGGCTAACATCTTATATGCCAACAACAATATCAGAGACCGACTGAACGATGCACCGCTCACGGCAGGCGAGATGCAACAACTCATCGACAAGATAGCTGAATTGCGCACTCCCGTAAACCTTAACCGGTTTATCAACGGAAAGACGGTGAGTATCAAGCGGGATAATCCTGCCGATGCACTTCACTATGGCAAGGAGATTAGTCTGAAGATATTCGACCCACACGAGATTGCGGCCGGACAAAGCAAGTACCAGATAGTGAAGCAACCGCATTTCCCGGCACGTGGAG
Source organism: uncultured Prevotella sp. (assembly GCA_964450065.1). Classification (GTDB taxonomy): domain Bacteria; phylum Bacteroidota; class Bacteroidia; order Bacteroidales; family Bacteroidaceae; genus Prevotella. The sequence goes on from CAYVGR010000004.1 coordinate 4,645, forward strand.
CCATGTTTCCGCAGCGACGAGGTGACTTGATGCTGCTCATCAACGGTATGCCCGTGATACATATAGAGCTTAAGAAGTGTGGTATTCCTGTGAGCCAAGCCTACAACCAGATAGAGAAATATTCAAGAGAAGGAATTTTCACCGGGCTATTCTCATTGGTGCAAATCTTCGTGGCGATGACACCCGAAGAAACTGTTTACTTCGCTAATCCGGGAATAGACGGCAAATTCAACAGCGACTTTTATTTCCGTTGGGCAGATTGGAACAATATTCCTCAAAACGATTGGAAATACATTGCTACTTATTTACTTTCCATTCCCATGGCTCATCAACTCATAGGCTACTACACCATTGCCGACCGAGCCGACGGCGTGTTGAAGGTGCTGCGCAGTTATCAGTATGAAGCTGTGCGGGCCATTAATGATAAAGTGGCAAAGTGTAAAGATTGGCAAAGTGAGAATCATCAATTAGGTGGTTATATATGGCATACCACGGGGTCAGGAAAAACCATGTCGAGTTTTAAGGCTGCCCAACTCATTGCCGACAGTGGCAATGCTGACAAGGTGGTGTTTGTTATTGACCGCATTGAACTTGGTACGCAGTCGGCACGGGAATACCGTAATTTCTCAGGCGACGACGAGGTTATACAGGAAACAGACAATACGCAAGTATTGATAGATAAGTTGAAATCGTTGGATGTGGCAGACACTCTTATCGTTACCTCCATACAGAAACTGGGCATCATAGCTGAGGACGGTATTCGAAAGATTGATTTGGAGAAAATCAACCGTAAACGTATTGTTTTTATCGTGGACGAATGTCATCGCAGCACTTTTGGTGACAGCTTCCAGGATATTAAGCGAACGTTCCCCACTGCTATGTTCTTTGGGTTTACGGGCACACCAATCCAAACCGAAAACCAACGTAGGGAAAGCACCACGGTAGATGTTTTTGGTGACGAACTGCATCGCTATAGTATTGCCGACGGTATCAGAGATAAGAATGTATTGGGCTTCGACCCTTACAAGGTGTTGACTTTTAAGGACAGACAGGTGCGTGAGGTTGTTGCACTTGACAAGGCACATGCTATATCGGTGGAAGAAGCGATGAGCGATGACAACAAACGGCGTGTGTTTAATGAATGGATGCAAAAGCCGATGGCAGGTGACGTTCATGATGATGGCACTTATACATCGGGAGTGGAAGACGAGCTTCCCAACGCACAATATGAGACAGCCGAACATTGCAACGCTGTGGTGGATGATATTCTTGATGGTTGGGAGGTGTTGAGTATGGGAAGGAAATTTCATGCTATTTTTACCACGTCATGTATCCCGCAGGCAATTCGTTATTACCGTATGTTCAAGGAGAAGGCACCTCATTTGCATGTTACGGCGCTCTTTGATCCAACGTTGGCCAACGATAATCCTGACAAGGTGATGGTTAAGGAAGAAGCTCTGGAAGAGATATTGAACGATTATAATAAAATTTTCGACAAGCGTTTTACAATTCCTACCCATCCAAGTTTTAAGAAAGATCTCTCTAATCGTTTGGCACATAAGAAACCTTACATAAATCTGCAGAAAGAGCAGCGGCTTGATCTTTTGATCGTGGTTTCGCAAATGCTGACTGGTTTTGACTCGAAATGGGTTAACACTCTCTACATTGATAAGATGATGGAGTATGCCGATTTGATACAAGCGTTCTCTCGTACTAACAGACTATTTGGCAAGGAAAAACCTTTTGGCACCATCAAATATTATCAACGCCCTCATACGATGGAACGCAATATTAAGGAAGCTGTGCGGCTTTATTCAGGTAACAAGCCCTTGGGATTGTTTGTAAGCAAACTTAATGTAAACTTAGAAGGGATGAATCAGAAGTTTGCCGAAATTTCTATACTGTTTCACAGTGCGGGCATAGACAACTTTGTACGATTGCCGGAAGAAACTGTTGTAAAAGGACGGTTTGCCTTGCTGTTCCGTGAATATAACCGCTACATGGAAGCAGCGAGAGTACAAGGGTTTCATTGGAGCAATCTCATATACAGGTTCCCCGATGGAAAGGACATAAGGATAAATCACGATGAACATCTTTATAACACGTTGTTGCAACGATACAAGGAACTGTTTGCTAACAATAACGAGGATGACAACAATAGTAATGGAGGAGATTTGCCCTATGAGATAGATCCTTATCTTTCTGAGATTGATACGGAAAAAATTGACACTGACTATATGAACCGAAACTTCGAGCGGTATATCAAGGCCTTGGATCAGCCTAATATCACAAACACGGAACTTTCACAACTTCTCAACGACCTGTCGGCATCGTTTGCATCGCTGCCCCAAGAGGAACAAAAGTATGCCGAGATATTCTTGCACGATGTGCAGAGTAGAAACATTGACCTTGAAGCTGGGAAAACCTTCCGCGACTATATCACGGATTATATGAGTAATGAAAAAGATCGTGTCATCAATGGGATGATTGCTGAATTAGGTCTTGATGGGGAATTGCTTAAAACAATGCTCAACCAAAATCTTACAGAGAAGGATATTGATGTGTTCGGGCGATTTTCACGTTTGAAGAATTCTATAGATCGAAAGAGGGCAAAAATATTTATAGAACATAAACTAGGTAAAAGCGTGAGTATGTTGCAGGTAAATGTCGAGATGGACAAGATGCTTCGCAGGTTTATCTTAACCGGAAATATAAATTAGTAAATAAAAAAAGAAACGGGTAAGACGCCCGTCTCCAGTAAATTATACTTGGCACACCTGATGTCGAATAGATAGAATCAATCCTTTTTTTGACAAGAATCCATCGGTATTTTATCGATGCGGCGTTGATGACGGCCACCGTCAAAATCGGTGGACAGGAACTCGTCCATCACTTTGCGCGCTGTGTCGTTGTCGATGAAACGACCTGGCATAACAAGCACATTGGCATTGTTGTGTTGGCGTGATAGGTGGGCTATCTCTGGAATCCATGCCAGAGCTGCACGTATTCCCTGATGTTTGTTGAGCGTGATGCTGATACCCTCGCCGGATCCACACATGGCAATACCCGGATATACTTCATTTGCTTCGATAGCTTTGGCTAATGGGTGAGCAAAGTCTGCATAATCTGAGCTTTCGTCGGTGTAGGCGCCAAAGTCCTTGTAGGGGATACCTTTCTCGTCAAGATATTTTTTTACGAACTGTTTTAAGGCGAAGCCGGCATGGTCGCTTGCCAAGCCAATTGTTTTAACATCCATAATATATTATTGTTTATGGGCAGGAAAGTTAACCGAATAACTTCCTGCCCTTTCAATCAATTAATTGTTTAACAAAGCTTTCACTTGGTTGTATACATTCTCTCCGGTGTATCCAAGCTTCTCATCGAGCACCTTGTAGGAAGCTGAGAAGCCAAAACTTGGCATGCCGAAAATCTTGCTATTAGGTCCGATGCCCACCAATCCTTCGAGGGTTACGGGAAGGCCGGCAGTCATGCCGAACTTCTTAACGGCGAAGGGTAATACGTTTTCTTGGTATTCGGCACTTTGTGAGCGGAACAATCCTTCTGAAGGAGCACTAACCACACGAACCTTGATGCCGTCCTTGCGTAAAGCTTCTGTGCCAGCTTCAAGGGTGGAAACTTCTGAACCACTTGCAACAAGGATTACATCAGGATTCTCATCAGAACCGGCTACGATGTAAGCACCCTTGGCAGCCTGCTCATAGTCGGTGCCCTCTGGGAGATTTTTGATGGCCTGACGGGACAAAATTAATGCGGTAGGAGTCTCTGTATTCTCCATAGCGAGCTTCCAGCAAACTGTTGTTTCTTCTGCATCAGCAGGGCGGAACACACGTACACTATCCTTGTCGGCATGGTTTTTCATCTTTTCCATCAACCGGATTTGTGCCTCTTGCTCAACAGGCTGATGGGTAGGACCGTCTTCTCCTACACGGAAAGCATCGTGGGTCCAGATGAACTTCACGGGAACCTGCATCAAGGCGGCCATGCGAACAGCCGGCTTCATGTAATCGGAGAATACGAAGAATGTGCCGCAAGCGGCAATCACACCACCGTGGAGCATCATGCCAATACACATATCGGCCATGGTCAGCTCGCTTACTCCGGCCTGGAAGAATGCACCGCTGAAGTCGCCTCTCATCAAGTTGGTGGTCTTCTTTAAGAATCCATCGGTCTTGTCGGAATTGGAGAGGTCGGCAGAGGCACAAATCATATTAGGCACTTGTTCTGCCAAAGCACCAAGGCATGCAGAGCTTGCAGAACGTGTGGCATCGTTGGGTTTCTGTGTAACCTTGCTCCAGTCGATCTTGGGAGCCTTGCCCGAGAACCACTCGTCCATCAGTGCCGACTTTTCGGCATTGTTCTTGCGCCATTCTGCCTCTTCAGCCTTGCGGGCGGCAACAATCTCTTTGAGTTCTTCACGACGGGCACGGTAGAGATCCTCGACTTCGTCGAAAATGACAAAGGGATTCTCGTGGTCGCCACCAAGACTTGTGACGGTCTTGACATAGGCGTCGCCACCAAGCGGTGCGCCATGAGTCTTGAGGTTGCCTTCGTAGCTTGCGCCGTCGGCCATCAGGGCACCCTTGGCCATTATCGTTTTGCCGATGATGAGGGTAGGACGCGATTCTTCCTTGAGTGCGGCATCCAGAGCCTTGCGAATCTGGGCTACGTCGTTGCCGTTGATTTCCATCACATTCCAATTCCAAGCTTCGTACTTTGCCTTGGTATCCTCGTTCATGACGACCTTGGTCTCGGTAGACAGCTGGATGTCGTTGGAGTCGTAGAACATGATGAGGTTGTTTAAACCGAGATTGCCGGCTATACGTCCTACACCCTGTGAGATTTCTTCCTGGATGCCACCGTCGCTGATGAAAGCATAAATCTTATGCTGCATCATGGTCTTGCCCAGGCGAGCCTCTAAGAATTTCTCGGCGATTGCGGCACCGGCTGCCATAGCATGACCTTGGCCGAGTGGTCCTGATGAGTTTTCAACGCCACGCACAACGTCAAGTTCGGGATGGCCTGGGGTAACAGAATCCCACTGGCGGAACTGCTTTAAGTCGTCCATTGAGAAGAAACCGCGGAGAGCCAGGCCGGAATAGAGCATTGGGCTCATGTGTCCCGGGTCGAGGAAGAACCGGTCGCGGCCTGTCCACTTGGGGTCTTCGGGATCGTAGACAAGGTATTCAGAGAAGAGCACATTGATAAAGTCGGCTCCTCCCATTGCGCCACCGGGGTGACCTGATTTAGCTTTTTCTACCATAGAAGCAGCCAGAATGCGAATGTTGTCGGCTGCGCGATTCATTATTTTAATATCGTTCATTTTTATATTGTTAATTGGTTTTTGATTATGTGATATGTCATGGTTCAGAAGTCAGACTTCTCCGGCGAGTTTGTCTCGCATTTTGCGTGTGAAGCAGGACGACTACCTGATGTTTATGGTGACGATGGACATGGCCGGAAGCTTGACAGTAACCTTGTTCTTTTTCACCTTGGCTCCCTTGAAATCAGCCATTTGTATTTTGTTCGGATTATCGAAGTCGTTGTAATCGTCAACCTTCTTGCTTGTCAATATGTTGCCCACGGCAGTTTTTGCTTGAGCGCCATCAAGATTCAGCACCACTTCCTGGGCTTTGTCTAAACTGGTGTTTGCCAAGGACACGAAGACAGAGCCGTCGGCTTTCTTCGCTGCCGAAATAGAAACCATGGGTATTTTGCCGTCGGTCATGTTGTGCATGTGTCCACCCTCTACGCTCATCGAGTCCACCTTGACATCCATTGGCAAATGGGTGGCTTCCTGAAAGTCCTGATACATTTTGAAAACATAGTAGGTGGGGGTGAGTACCATGTGGCCCTTTCCCTTGGTATCGGTTAGAATCATACTTTGCAGAACGTTGGCGATCTGTGCAATGTTGGCCATCTTGATGCGATCAGCGTGTCTTTGGAAAACGTTGAGTGAGAGTGCGGCCACCATAGCATCGCGCATGGTATTCTGCTGGTAGAGATGACCGCGGATGGTTCCCGGTTCCTCGTCCCACCATGTTCCCCATTCATCAACGAGCAGACCAATGCGCTTGTCGGGGTCTTTCTTGTCCATGATGTCGCTATGTTTCTTGATGACATCCTCTATCTGGAGACATTTTCCGATGGTCCAATAGTATTCCTTTTCATTGAAATTGGTGGCAGACCCTTTGCTGCTGCTCCAGCTTTTCACGGTGTAATAGTGAAGAGAGAGACCGTCCATGCGGTGCCCCACGTTGTCCATCAGCACCTGTGTCCAGTTGTAGTCGTAGTCACTTGCACCGGATGCAATCTTATAGAGACGGTTGCCGTCGTAGTTTCGACAATATACAGAGTAGCGACGGAAGAGGTCGGCATAGTATTCGGGACGCATATTGCCACCACATCCCCAACTCTCGTTGCCCACACCGAGGAACTTTACTTTCCAGGATTTCTCGCGTCCGTTTTCTCGTCGAAGTTTAGCCATAGGCGTTTCACCATCACTGGTCATGTATTCCACCCATTTGGCCAGTTCTTCCACGGTGCCACTACCAATGTTCCCACTAATATAGGGTTGTGTGCCGAGAAGTTCGCAAAGGTTTAGGAACTCATGTGTCCCAAAGGAGTTGTCCTCAATGGTTCCTCCCCAGTTGTTGTTTTGCATTTTAGGTCGCTTTTCAGCAGGCCCGATTCCGTCCATCCAGTGGTACTCGTCGGCAAAGCATCCGCCAGGCCAACGCAGTACGGGTATCTTCAAATCCTTCAAAGCCTGGAGAACATCATTGCGATAACCTTGCGTATTGGGAATGCTTGAATTCGGGCCAACCCAAAGTCCACCGTAGATACATGTTCCGAGGTGTTCTGCAAACTGGCCGTAGATTTCCTTGTTTATCTTGTTCTTTCCCTCATTGACATGGATCGTAGCGGTAGCGTCTTGGGCACTTGTCGACAATGTTATTGCTGTGGACAAGATTAATGTTGTTATAAAATTCTTCATTTCTATAATATTTAATTAGCTTTCTTGAATTGGACGGCTGCCTTTTCGATAGCAAGACCCTTTTTGTAACTTTCAATGTATTTGTTGAATCCGGCAACATCTTCGGCGGTTGGTTTTATCTCAATGCCAGTATTGCCGACAAAGACTTTGTTATCAAGGAAGTCGGGCAAGGTTTGTCCACCGTCCTTATTCACTAAGTAAGAGGCGAGAAGGGCTATGCCCCATGCACCGCCTTCTCCGGCCGTCTCCATGACAGAAATTGGAGAGTTGAGGGCGGCAGCAAGGAAACGCTGGCCTACACCTGCAGTCTTGAAGTAGCCACCATGACCAGTGATACGGTCAACATTGACTTTCTCTTCCTTGAACAACACGTCGTTACCAATCTTCAGCACAGCGATCGCAGCATAGAGTTGGCAGCGCATGAAGTTTGCCAGGTTGAAGTTGTCGTTGGCAGCGCGAACAAAGAGCGGGCGTCCCTCCTCCATGTCCGTAACGGGTTCCCCCGATACATAGTTGTATGAAAGCAAGCCCCCACAGTCGGCATCTCCGTCCAAGGAAGCGTTAAAGAGCTTGGTATAGAGTTCGTTGATGTCTACCTTGCAGCCCATTAGCTCCTGGAACTGCATGAAAATATTAACCCAGTCGTTGATTTCTGAAGTACAGTTGTTGCAATGTACCATAGCCACGGCACTACCGTCAGGCGTTGTAACCACGTCGATGACCCTATAAGGCTTGGACAGGTTCTTTTCCAAGACAATCATGGAGAAGGAAGACGTTCCTGCAGAAACATTGCCGGTGCGCTGTTTCACAGCGTTGGTTGCTACCATGCCGGTACCTGCATCGCCTTCCGGGGGACAAACAGGTACTCCGGCCTTAAGGTGGCCTGAAACGTCGAGGCGACTGGCTCCTTTCTCGCTTAACACTCCGGCATTTTCACCTGCAACGAGAACCTTGGGAAGAATATCGTTCAGTTTCCACCTATACCCCTTGGGCTCAACGAGCTTGTCGAACTTCTGCACCATGGTTGTGTCATAGTTTTTCGTCTCGGGATCAACCGGAATCATTCCCGAAGCGTCGCCGATACCCAGTACCTTCTCTCCTGTAAGCTGCCAGTGAATGTAACCGGCAAGAGTGGTGAGGAAATCAACGTCTTTCACATGGTCTTCGCCATTCAGAATGGCTTGGTATAAATGTGAGATGCTCCAACGCAAGGGAATGTTGAAGTTGAAGAGATCTGAAAGTTCTGCGGCTGCTTTGCCAGTATTGGTGTTACGCCAAGTGCGGAAGGGAACCATGATTTCCTGCTCCTTGTTAAATGCCATATAGCCATGCATCATAGCACTGACGCCAATAGCGGCAAGGTTTTCGAGTTCAGTGTTGTATTTTTTTTTGATGTCTGCACGAAGATCGGAATAGCAATCCTGGAGTCCTTTCCAGATAGCGTCAATGCTATAAGTCCAAAGCCCGTCTACCAGCTGATTTTCCCAAGTGTGGTTTCCTTGTGCGATAGGGTTGTCTTCCTGGTCGATCAAGACAGCTTTGATACGGGTAGAGCCAAACTCTATGCCCAGCACCGCTTTGCCAGTCTCGATGGTTGTTTTTGCATCCATAGTCTAATCTTTAAGTTTTTGGTTGTATATAAGAAAAATAGGGGAGTGGAATGACAAGGTAAAGAAGGAGTCATGATAAAGTTGGCGGAATATGGATAGTTTGATGTTTGCATGTAAACATATTATAGTTATCTTCCGTTAACTTCATCCAACTCCCTTCTTTGTTCCTATCTTGTTATCTCAAAGCCTTGTTGAGCATGTAGTACATCTCGTTCCAACGAAGCTCCTTGAGGAACTGTTCATAGTCTGTGTCTTTATTGATAATGCAGGCCTCAATGTCAGCGATGTTGGCAAAGTCACGCCAGTACTCGCTGGTCAGCGCCATGCTGAGACAGGAGTGGTGGGTGCCACCGGCATTCATCCAGCAACCCACACCAACCTCGAACGTTGGTTCCGGAATCCACAGGGCAGATGCAACCGGGAGCTTGGGTAGCGGCTTGCTCTTGATCAGGTTAACATCGTTGGTAATCAGACGGAAGCGGTTGCCAAGGTCTACGATGGTTGCAGCAACGCCGTGTCCCTGTTTAGCAGTAAACACCAAGCGTGCTGTTGGAGTCTTGCGAACGCCAATGCCGAGGAAGTGTACTTCCAAGCGTGGCTTCTCTTCTGCGATATCTGGATTGATTTCCAGCATGTGAGACTCCATAATAGATGTATTGTCGCCATCGAAGTTCAACGTGTAGTCCTCAACAAACGACGTTCCACCCTCAAGGCCTTGGCTCATGAACCATGTTGTGCGGAGCAGGGCGGCATCCTTCCAGTCACCTTCGGCACCAAAACCATACCCCTCACTCATCAGACGCTGTGAGGCTAATCCGGGAATCTGGTCAAAGCCATGCCCAGTTTCTTCAACGTTTACGTCGCCGAGGTCGTCGAAGTTTGTTGTGAAGCCCTTGGCACCATAATGTTTCAGAACGGCACGCAGGGTAATTTCGGCCTTTGCTGCATTCCAAATCTTCTTATATCCTTCAGACTTCTCGTCCTTCAGGTCGTCAGCGACACTGTATTCTTTAAAGTATACATCGTGAACGAGGGCGGTAACTTCATCGTCTTTAACCTTGTCGAAGAAGCTGAGAACAGTAGAAAATTGAACATAGTCTACATGATAACCAAGAACTTGCTCGAAAGCGACCTTGTCGCCATCTGTAACAGCCACGTTGTTCATCTGATCACCGAAGCGGATAATCAAGCAGTCCTGTGCGTCAGCAACACCTGCACAAACGCGAGACCAAACAGCGATGCGGTTTAAGGTCTTCTTGTCCTTCCAGTAACCGATAACGGTCTTGCGGGGTTTGCGGAGACGAGTAAGGATATGGGCAAACTCACGGTCACCGTGTGCGCTCTGGTTTAAGTTCATGAAGTCCATATCGATTGTCTCAAATGGAATCTTCTCGTTATACTGCGTGTGGAAATGTAGCAGTGGCTTGTGGAGGATTTGCATTCCCTTGATCCACATCTTTGCAGGAGAGAATGTATGCATCCAACAGATTACACCAACACATTTTTTGTCATTGTTGGCACGAGACATAATATCGCTTACTTCTATGGAGCTGTTGGCTGTTCCGGCATACACTATCTTGATGGGGAGGATACCGGAGTTGTTCATGCCCTCTACCATTTCTTTTGAATGTTTGTTTACCTGGACAACTGCATCGCCTCCGTAAAGAAGTTGTGCGCCTGTCACAAACCAAATTTCAAAATCTTTGAATGCTTCAATCATAGTCAATTAAATTTAGAGTCCCATCATAGTGCTCTGTCATGAGTCGTATTTTGGGTAGATTTGTTGTTATTAAAAATGTCTGTTATTGATGAATTCCACTTAAAAGGAGGTAGGTTTATTTCTTTTTCTTTTGGCCATAGTATGCGTTAGGGCCATGCTTGCGGGAGAAATGCTTCTCTATGAGCAGCGGGTTCATGGTTGTACGGGGATTCACGGAAAATGAAATGAATGCCATCTTGGCGACTTGTTCTGCAACGACGGCATGGTAAACAGCCTCGTTGGCATCCTTACCCCATGTGAACGGACCGTGATTCTTGACCAATACGCCCGGCGTGTGTACAGGGTTGATTCCGTCTTTCTTGAACTTGTCTACAATCACGACACCGGTATTGTGCTCGTATTCATCCATCTGATCTTTGGTCATTGCATCTGTGCATGGAATGGAATCATGGAAATAGTCGGCATGTGTAGTGCCGATGTTTGGAATGTCGATACCTGCTTGTGCCCATGCTGTGGCATAGGTAGAGTGCGTGTGAACCACACCACCTATCTCCGGAAAGTTTCGATAGAGCACCAAATGGGTCGGTGTGTCTGAGGAGGGATTCAAGTCTCCTTCTACAACTTTTCCTGTTTCCAATTCAACAACAACCATGTCGCTGGCTTTCATAGTATCATAATCAACGCCTGATGGCTTGATAACAACAAGTCCTTTTTCACGGTCTATAGCAGATACGTTTCCCCAAGTAAAGAGTACGAGCTTGTGCTTCACCAAATCGAGGTTGGCACGGAATACTATTTCTTTTAATTCTTCTAACATAGCATGAGGCCTTTTTAAGTCTTGCGGTTAACGTTCAGGTTGTTATCTCCATGTCGAAGACCTAAAGAGGACTTTTTAAAAGGGTTATTAATATGTATATCTTGTCCAAAAACACTCCTTTTGAGAGCGTGCAAGAAATGTTACAGCCGAAATGTTGGATCCTCGTTGTATGCTTCCCGATTAAATCTGTAGAGTGCTGCACCGCGCTTGGAAGTAATTTTGTCGATATACTTTGTCTTTTCGATATAGTCAATTTGCTTGATGCGCTTACGGAAGTTGCGTTTGTCAATGGTATCGTTAATAACGGCTTCATAGACATGTTGCAGTTGGGTAAGGGTGAAGAGCTCCGGTAGCAGATTGAAGGTCAGGGGTTCTGTCCTGATTCGTCGGCGAAGCAAAGTAATTGCATCGGTTACCATTTTGTTATGGTCGGAATAGAGTTGAGGCATTTTTTCAAGAGCTACCCACTCCAGTCCATGTTTCTGACGCAGGGTGTCGTCGTAGTCTTTCACATTGATAAGTGCACAATAAGCCATAGAAATTACACGATCTCCGGGGTCACGGTCAATCTCGCCAAAAGCGCCTACTTGTTTCATATATAGTTCATTCAAACCTGTTAGTTCAGCAAGAACCCTATTGGCAGCACTATCTAAGCTTTCATCGGAACGAACAAAGCCGCCGTACAGCGACCATTCCCCGCGCCCCGGATCCATATTTCGTTTTCCAATAAGTAATTTCAAGCAGTTTTCCTCAAAGCCAAAGACTATGCAGTCTACTGAAACCCAGACCTTGGAGTGTTTATCGTAATATCCTGTCATATAATATTTATTGATAGTTTTGAAAGTAAAACATTGGGAGAGGATCCGCTGGGGGATTAAGAAGCTCTCCCGATGTCTTGTTGAATTAGATTCTATACTTTTTTCGTGTTTACCACATTACAGCGTAAAGAAGGAATGTAATTACTGCAATGCCAATGGTACCGTATGTGTAAGCTCTGGTTGTTGAGAATAAATTAAGCTTGATAGGCAATGCCTTGGGATCTCTCACTTTATCTTTGGCGTTACTGTAAAGCCAGATGCCACAGTGACCAACAAGGACGCCGAAGAAGAAGAAGGCCTGGAATCCGATATCATTGAGGTATGCAATGAAGTTGCTGTCTGGGCTTGCCGTTGGATTCATCATGCCAAGAATAGTAACAATAGTAGCTGCAATAATCATCACAATTCCAGTACTTCCAAGAATTTTAGCCCAACGCAGCATCATGGTACGGTCTTCCTCTGAAGGCAGATCCGTTCCTTTTGTCTTGTTGCTGAAGTAGGAAACAATGATAAAGAATGTCACCAAAATGATGAATATGTATCCGGCACGGAACTGGAATGCCACATCAGGCAAAGTCACCTTGAAGAGAACACCCATTGGAATGGTAAGGATTGCCGTCCAAACTGCTGCCGTGGAAGAGGCTCTCTTCCAAAGCAAACCAAGGCCAAATACAGTGATGATACCCGGATAGATAAACCCACTGTATTCCTGAATATACTGGAAAGCTTGGTCGAGTCCGCCCAGCAAGGGCTTAACGGCAATTAACGCGATAATCAAAGCGGCAACAGACACCAATCGGCCGACATTAACCAGAGCCTTGTCTTTTGCGTCCTTGTTGATATACTTCTTATAGATGTCCATGGTGAACAAGGTAGAAGTAGAGTTGAACATGGAAGCCAAAGACGAAATGATGGCTGCAGCAAGTGCAGCAAAGCTAAGCCCCTTGATACCGGTTGGGGTAAAGTTACGAATCAACCAAGGATAGGCGTCGTCTGCAACATTTATTTTTCCAGCCAATTCCATGTTTGCAAATGCCTGCGGATCTTGAGCGATATAATATGCGCAAATACCGGGGAGAACCACGATGAAAGGAATAGTAATTTTCAGGAAACCGGCAAATACAAGTCCTTTTTGTGCTTCATCCACGCTCTTGGCGGCAAGTCCTTTCTGGATAATATATTGATTGAATCCCCAATAACCTAAATTGGTCAACCAAACGCCACCTACAACAGCAGCAATGCCCGGCACATTGGCAAAGGCACTGGCATTATGGCTCTCTTGAATCACCAGGTGAAAGTGTACATCCTGCGCATGTGCTCCCGTTGTCAGATCAGTGTAAACCTTCCCTAAGGCACCAAGTGCGTCTGTTCCGAACACTCCCCCCATCTCAGAGAGAGCTACGTATGCTGTAATCAACCCACCTCCAATAAGGAATGTCACTTGCATTACGTCTGTCCATGCTACGGAAGCCAAGCCACCATATATGGAATATATTCCTGCAATGACGAATAAGAACAAGATGATAACCATTCTTATTGAGATGGTTGCAGGACCAACAACGATGGCAAGCCCTTGAAGTCCAAGTATTTGTTCGATAGCCAAGGCGCCAAGCCAAGCTACAGAGGTGAGGTTCACAAATACATAAAGGAACAGCCAAAGAATGGAGAAGGCCAAGCCCACACCATCATTATAGCGTTCGCGGAGGAATTGTGGAATGGTGAAAATCTTACGGTCAAGCATCACGGGCAGAAGGAATTTTCCTATCACTACCAGTGTGATGGCTGCCATTACCTCGTATGCTGCAATAGCTATACCGTCTCGAAAACCGGTTCCGGACATTCCAATAAATTGTTCTGCCGAGATGTTAGCTGCAATGAGCGAAGCACCAACCGCCCACCATGTCAGTGTGTTACCGGCCAGAAAATAGTCGTTAGCCGTCTTTTCCTTACCATCCTTATTACGACTGAGGAATAGTCCCAGACTCACAAGAAGAACAAGATAAACTATGAGAATGATAAAGTCAATCGCTTCAAAGCCTGATGAGACTAAAGCTTCAGAAATACTTTTCATTTGCTGAATATAAATTTATTATGATTGATTTGTTTTTCTGATGACTTTATTTTACAGAGAACTTATAAACCAAATGGCTGGAATAGGTTTCTCCAGGTGTCAGATATGGATTGGACACTTCCCATCCAGGAGTCTTGGCCACATATTTTGTCGGGCTGTCCGGGAACTTCTGGCTCTCAAAACAAACACTTACGTGTTTCGGATAGAGCACTCCATGCTTGCCAGGGATATCTGTTCCTTGGAAGTTGCCGGTATACACCTGCAGTCCGGGCTCGTTGGTAAACACCTCTAAGAAAATACCAGTGGTAGGAGAGTAGAGACTTGCAGCTACTTGCGTGTCGTCGCCCTTACCGTCCTTGTACGTATTCAAGCACCAGTTATGGTCGTAACCAGTAGCGTTTTTGATTTGCTCAAAAGTAGTGTCATTAATGGTTTCCTCCAATGCACGCTCCTCGCGGAAGTCCATGGGTGTACCCGTCACGTCCTTGATTTCTCCTGTTGGAATGTATTTAGCATCAGACGGTGTAAATTTATCTGCGTTGATATACATCACATGGTCAATGGCTTTTTTCGACAAGTCGCCACCTAAATTGAAATAACAGTGGTTGGTCATGTTGATGACGGTCTCTTTGTCGGTGGTGGCACCAAACTGAATATCAAGCGTGTTATCGCTCTTGACCAAATATGTGGCTGTCGCCTTGACGTTGCCGGGAAAGCCGTTTTCACCGTCAGCAGCCTCAATGGCAAAGGTAACGCTGCTGTCTGTTTTAACTTGGATGTCATAAACCTTATTCATCCATCCAGTATTCCCACCACCATGAAGGCAGTTCTCATTGTCGTTAGCGCGGAGTTTGTATTCTTGCCCGTCTACCGTAATTTTGGCATCCTTGATCCGATTAGCATAACGCCCCACGCTCGACCCATAGTCGGAAGGCGAGTTGAGCGTATCAGTATACTGTCTGATGTTGTCGTAGCCCAAAACCACATCGGTAGGCTTGCCATCCTTATCGGGCACAATAATAGATACCACACGACCTCCATAATTGGTAAGGCACACTTCCATGCCATTGTTATTCTTGAGCGTAACCAATTCTACTTTCTTCTCGTTGAGCGTAGTGTCGAACGCTGCGGGATTCAGTCCTGATACGGTTAAGTTGGCAGCTTCCTTGCCACCATTACAAGATGCTAAAGCCAAAACTCCAAGTCCTGTTCCGAGCAATAGGTTTTTTAAGTTTTCCATATAAAATGTAGTGTTGTTAGTTGATTGAGCAATTAATTGGTGGTAAAGTTACAATATTTATTTCAAAGTCGTATCATTTTACAGTACTTTTATTGAAGAAACGAAGATGTTTTTTATTAATTTTTTCCATTTCTCCTTGTAATTTTCTGTGTATTGGTAAGTTAATAGTGTTGTTTGTACATTATACAGACATAAAAGCACCCATCAATATCATGATGATATTAATGCCCAAGAGTTTGCGGAATGGTGATAAGGTTAATATTCTATTTCCCACAAGAATAGTCCATGCGGTGGCATGGATTGTCCTGCATCTGATCGATTTCCGTTTTTAATAATGTTTTTAAATTGTCCGAGTGTAATCTTGTGACGTCCAACATCAATTAATGTTCCAACAACAGCCCTTACCATATTACGTAAAAATCTATTGGCCGATATTTCAAAGTAATACGTTGTAGGATTTGTTTGTACCCATCGAGCTGTTGTGACCTTACATAAAGTGGTTTTGTTGTCAGCATTGGCTTTGCAAAATGCCTTGAAGTCGTCTATGTCGAGCAGGAAGGCAGCAGCTTTGTTCATCTGCTCAAAGTCGAGTTGCCAATGCATTTCTACTGAAAAGAAACGTTCAAAAGGGTTGCGCTGTGTATGAATAAAATAACGGTATGTTCGTTTTTTTGCCGAAAATCGTGCATGCAATTCATCATCAACTTGTTCTATCTTCTCACAATTGATGTCTCTTGGCAATATACGATTGAGCCGATAGGTGAGCTGCGTACAGTCCAGCTCATTCTCTATGTCGAAGTGAGCTGCCATCTGCCGGGCATGTACTCCAGCATCTGTACGCCCTGCCCCTGTTACTTCGATGGGTTGGCGGAGCAAGGTGGACAGTCCCTGCTGAAGTTTTTCCTGTATCGACATGCCATTAGGTTGGATTTGCCAACCGTGATAGGCAGTGCCATCAAAACTGATCCAAACAAAATACCGCATATCCTAAAATTGTGATTTTAAAATAAAACAAGTTAAAAGCCAGGCTTCTCAACAATAGAAACGAACGTAGGCTCTGTCGTCAAAAGAACGATTGCCCTGCATCAGCCCTTTAGTAGCCTTAAAAGTTTTTATATTGAAAGGATCTGTATCCAGTTGTTTTTGCAATGCTTTTTCACTTTTCTCCAAGGTGGGCATGAGGAAAGGATAGCCGTCTGATGCCAATACGATGTTGCAATCTTCTTTTCCAACCTCTATGGTTTTAATACCATTTGTATATATGGGATAGCCATCAATCACTGCATAGGTTTTGTTTTGGTTTTGCATAGCTTTTATAAGCTCTGGCAAAATCATGTCGCGTGCGTAATCGTGAACGATAAACATGCCGTTGAGCATATTGTTTTGCTTGCGACAACAGTTATCAAAAGCCTTTGCGCGAATGGTAGCCAGCTGTTCCTCATAAGGTTTAGGATTTTCATATAGCTTACCGTTTATCATGCACTGGCAATCGCCAATCATCCAAATTTGGCGATGGTGGTTGCTGTAAATAACGGCACTGGCACAAAGACGTTTGTGGGGAGCGATTACGTCGGACGACTCCGGTAGGGTCGATTTGTCCATCCGATCTGTTAAGCCCGACATGTTCAAAGAATAGCTTTTGAAGACATGTGTTGTTATCCCCTGGCAAAATTCGTCTAATGAAATATCGGGATTCATTCCTTGGATAAAATCAGCGATGAGCATCATGCAGTAACGCCCGTTTTTCATGTTAGGATTGATGTGGTGTTTGGTTTTACTTGTACTCCCATCTATTACTGCAACAAAGTCGGGGGTGACAACGATGCCATCCTCACAATTGTTCTGCAAATGCTTCCCCAAGAGTTGTTGCTCGATGATTTTCATTTGATTGCGATAAGTTTGACGGTTTATCTTCTCCTTTTCCCACGTCCTCCCGTTTGGAAGTTTGGATTAAACGATTTCTGCTTCCTGCCAGAACCATTTCTCTTTTGTTTTCCTTTGGATTGCTCTTGCTGTTTCTTCCCACGCTTATTTGTGCGTTGGTCCGCATGGGGTGTGCTACCTATGGCCTTGTCGTCATATTTTACTTTTCCCCGGAATGATCTTCCATCGTATAGTTTCCTGATGAGATCCTGACGGCCGATGTGTTTCAGACTTTGCTCTATATCGTGGCGTTCTTCCGGCTTATACCAAAAGAAATATTTACGCTGTGCCAGTTTCTCACGTGGTGTTTTGGCACAATAGACGGGTTGCAGCGTGTAGGGGTCTAAACCGCTATACCAAGTTTCGGTACTTACGGTCATAGGGGTTGGGGTGAAGTCTTGCACCTGCTCCAAGTGAAAATTCAGGTTTTTGGTGATCACGGCCAGTTCAGCCATATCCTCTTCCCTACATCCGGGATGACTACTGATGAAGTATGGGATAATCTGCTGGTTGAGCCCCTCTTGCTTATTCACCTTGTCAAATATGCGCTTGAATTCGTAGAACTGGTCGAATGGCGGTTTGCGCATATACCCGAGCACACGCTTTGACGTATGCTCCGGAGCCACTTTTAGTCGTCCGCTCACATGGTTTTTGATTAGTTTGTGAGCGTATTCCCTTGCAGCCTGATTCACCTTCTCGTCCTTGCTCTTATGTAAGATGAGGTCATATCTCACACCACTGCCGATGAAACTCTTCTTCATCCCGGGCAGGGCATCCACTGCTCGATATATCTCAAGTAGCTGAGCGTGGTCGGTATTGAGGTTGGGACAAATCTCAGGATTGATACACGAGGGTCGTTTACAGCTTTCACAAGCCTTCAAGTTTTTTCCCTGCATGCCATACATATTAGCCGAGGGGCCTCCAAGATCAGAGATATATCCCTTAAAGTCGGGCATGTCTATAATCTGTTTTGCTTCTCTCAAGATGCTCTCCTTGGATCGGCAAACCACAAATTTCCCCTGATGTGCAGATATTGTACAGAAGGAACAGCCTCCGAAACATCCGCGGTGCATATTGATAGAAAACTTAATCATCTCGTATGCAGGGATATTTTTACCCTTGTACTTGGGGTGGGGTAGCCGCGTGTAAGGCAAGTCGAAAGTGGCATCCATCTCTGCTGTCGTCATTGGTGGATATGGCGGATTCACCACGGCATAAACATTGTCTACGGCTTGCAGCAACCTTTGGGCGTGCATCTTGTTGGACTGTTCCTCTACATGCCTGAAGTTTTCTGCTTGTGCTCTCTTGTTTCGCATACATTCCTCATGCGAATGGAGTACGATGTCCTTGTCATTGATTCCGCCAGGTATTTCGTCTTCTTTACAGAGGTAAACCGTTTGTGGGATGTCGCGGATGTCCTTCATTGGCTTCCCCTTCTCTAACTCATGGCAAAGCTGCAACGTATTCTTTTCGCCCATGCCGTACAGAATGATGTCTGCTCCGCTGTCGCAGAGTATACATTTCCGCAGTTCGTCTTTCCAATAATCGTAATGGGTGAGTCGGCGCAGGGAAGGTTCTATGCCTCCCAATGCCACAGGCACGTCAGGGAAAAGCTGTTTCAATATTTTGGTATAGACTATCGAAGGATAGTCGGGACGCTGGTCGTGCCTTGCGTCGGGGCTGTAGGCATCGTCGTGACGCAGGCGTCGGTTGGCAGTGTAATGGTTGACCATGGAGTCCATGGCTCCGGGTGATACTCCGAAGAACAGGCGTGGCCTCCCCAGCTTTTTGAAATCACGGAAGTCCCCGTGCCAGTCTGGTTGCGGTACAATGGCCACCCGATAACCCTGAGCCTCGAGCATGCGTCCGATAACAGCTGCCCCAAAAGAGGGGTGATCTATGTATGCATCGCCCGAGAAGAGTATTACATCAAGCTCATCCCACCCGCGCAGCTTACATTCCTTGCGTGTGGTAGGAAGAAAGTCGGTCAGTTGATATTGCCGCATCTTATTCTTTATCCTCCTGCGAATCTTCTCCGCGGCCGGACTCCTGCTTGCTCTTCCAGTCGATGTAGAGCAGCACGAGCTGATGAAGCCCAAAGGCCTTCATGTTATTGTGATAGATAACGTCGAGGCATAGATCGAGCAGAGCCTTGTCTTTGCCTGCCTCCGACCCGAGCATCGAGCGCATGTTGAACTTCAGTTTGTCGAGCACAGTCTCGTCAACGATGCCGTTGCTGTCGATGAGGTTGCGCAGAAGCGAGTATTTGTCTATCGTGCGCAGGTGACTCTCGGTTACTTCAATACTTCTTGTACCTGATTGGTTGGCTTGGATTTTCATATTGGTGTGTTGTTTCGATTGATCTCATTTCAAGATATAGTCCATGATTCCTTGCATGAGCAGGTTGCGCGCCTTACTGTCAATGATACATTCAAACGGGAATCCCATGACAAATGTTTTGTAATCATTGCCATTGTAGGCTGTGGCTGCCGAATAACCATTGCTGTATTGCATGGTGCACATAGCCATTGGCCCGGGCTGCAGCACATCTGTATGTGTCGCGGCATAATGAGTGGCATTGTGCCGGCGGTGGAAGTCGAAATTCATGCCCAATCCGTTGATGCCGCTTATTGTATCGGTTCTCAGCGACGTGGCATAACTTGTTTTCAGCGTCCGGGCCAGCCAGTCAGCATCATCGCCCGTCGTCATGTCGGCTCCAACGTAGGCTCCACTTACCATGATGCGCCCACCGCTTTGTGCGTATGCAGAGAGGCGGTTCTTGAGGGTGGATGGGAAAGCCTTGTAAAACTTAAGTGCTTGCGGGCTGTAGCGTTCCAGTCCAAGTATAATGTCTATGGCCGCATACTTGTTCAGGTGTATCATTCCTGTTTCCACGGCCTTCGACGAACAGCTTGCCACGTTGTATTTCTTAGCCGATGCAATGGCTTCGGCATGCGTCTTGATATAGTCGAAGTTGTTGCCGGCTATGACCTGCCCGGCCAGTTCGTCACCACTATAACCTAATCCGCTTTCGCTCTCTATTCCCATTCTTGAACGGTTAAAAATGATTTGCCTGCCGTTCCAACCTGTTGTAGCACCGCGCGACACCCCGAGGTCGGCATCCATGTCGAAGCCTTGCTGAAGACTGTTGTTGATAACAGCGGGTGCCGACAGTCTGTGGAATCCGTTGATGACGAGAATGGTCTTTGTTGCACCGGGTTGTGCAACTGCAGAAACCACCTCCGATGCAAAACTTTCTCCGCCCCGGTTGGCTGCCGTGACCTTGAAATTGTATTGCACGCCCGGTTCTAGCTTTACAGTTGCCGATGTTCCGTTTACCTTCTGGCCATTGTCAAATCCGCCGGTTCCTGTGGCCGTATATAATATATAATAGGTGGGGCGGGCCGTGGGTTCATGCTTGTCCTCCTGCATGGTCCACGACACTTTGGCCTCATCGCTCCCCGTGAGTTCCACCCTTATGTTTTCGGGTGCCAGGGGTTGGATGACGGCAACGTGGCCGTGCATGTCGTTGACATATCTCACGATGGTTTTGTAGATAGAGCGTGCAAACGAAAACTTGAAGTTAGGGTCTTGTCCCATAACCATGTCGGGAAAGTTTTGATGAGACAGGGTTTCGAGTATGGCCGAGGGAACCTCAGGTAGTCGTGTTTCCGAATAGTTGCGGTCCCATAAGTATCGCCGTGCCCATTTGCTGTATTCGAAAGTGATGTCGCGGGTCACGCCCGATAATAACTGCTCGGCAAGACGCTTGGAGGCCATACGCGAGATGCCTGCGTCGAGACGTCCGTCGTTAAAATCGGTGGTACATATAGCAAGCGAGCCTATCAGTTCCTGCCCGTTTCTGTCATATCCGGCATCGCTGTGTAAGGCTACTGCCAGTTCCATGGGCACCTTCTTGCCATTGAGGTTGGGTACGTACACCGAGCCACCGGCCAACCAGTTGAGCATGTGCGAGCGGGCATTGATGTCGTCGGCATAGTCGTCTGTGCCACCTCTGCTGCTATATACCGTATAGGGGGCTCCTGCCCACTGTGCATAATAGCGAGCCCCTTCCAGAGCACGCGGGTAGCCGCTGGTGGTTCCGCCCCGTTCTATATTACCCATACCACCGCCAAAGCGTACGGCATCTGCCGTTACCACCCCCCTCTTTTTGCTCTGATTGGTGAGCATTACACAATTATATATGTTGTCGCCTCGGTCAAAGTCGAACGTTCCGAGATACACCCAGGTGCCACCTCCCATTTTCTGGTTCACCCGAAATTCTGTTGCCTGCCCCTTGTGGAACACCGTATAGTGGGCATCTTCCACGCTATTGTCGAGCGTCTGGTAACTCACGTAAACCGCATATCGACCTTCCTTTTTGAAGTTAGGTTGCCATTTTACATATGCTTGGCCAGCCTTCTTGGTGGCCTTGATCATACGGGCTGAACCTGCCATGAACGGATTTTCGTTGTCGAGATAGTTTCCGTTGTGTGGTGCAAATCCTCGTAAGCCGGTTGTGGTCCACTGCCGTCCTTCGGCATATTCGTCATAACCATGCCCATTGTTGCCCAAAGAGCCCTCGGCATCGATGATATATTCATCGGTCTGCCAGTCTCTTTCGCGTGGTGTGAAAACCACGGCACCGGCGTTCTCGAGCATTGGAATAAGGTAGGGCACGACAATGGTCTGGGTAAATAGATCCTCGGTCGTTCCAAAAAGGTTAGGGCGTTGCCACTTCCAAAATCCTTTCTTATTGTCGTAGTATCGGCCGTGCGATGGCCACACAGTGAGATGTCGGTTGTAAAGGCCGTTGGAAATCTTTGCCGGGCTCGATACGTTGCTCACCCATGGTTTACCCTTGTGGTCTATCTTGCCCCAGAGAGCTCGGCCGTCGGCTGCATGTTTTACATATCCTGGAACATATTGCTCAATGGGCATGCCATTGGTAACAATTTGTATGTTGTAGTTTCTATATGGTCTTGGGAGTGCCTTTTTTACCTTTTTGTATATTCTGCCAACTTGTTTGTTGGTAAATTCCTGCTGTGCAAAATATTCCGTGGTATTCACAACCACCGTCCGTGTGCGGTCGTCAATAATAAGTTTTTTTAATCCTGGCTGTTGCACAAATTCTGTATTCTTGGCAGAATAGGTTTGCAGATAGTCTCTAACAGCCCTTTCCGCCCTATGTTGCAGGGTAATATTCTGGGCTGTCATACCTATTGTGCAAGCCAAAAAGCAAGAAGCCAGTAATGTTTTTCGCATATTGTCTATACTTCTCCAATCGTAAATTTTTCAGGGTGCTTGCCCTTAAAATCCTTGAAATACAATTTGGTGTCGCGCATTTCTTTTTCACATTCTCCTGTTGGGACGAAGCTCTTGGTACATTCTATGACTTTTCTTTCATAGTCCACTCCATATAACAATACGGGGATTTGAGCTTTGAGCGCAATGTAATAAAATCCTTTTTTCCATTCCGGGTTGAGCGAGCGGGTGCCTTCCGGTGTAATACACAGCTTGAATTGGTCGTGTCTTGAAGCTGTTTCGGCCAATGCGTCGGTCATGCTGGTATGCTTTGCCCGATACACGGGTATGCCACCCATGCGTCTGAAAATCGGCCCCAAAGGCCAGAAAAACCATTCCTTCTTCATCAGGAAATTAATCCGCATGCCTTGTGCATACATGTATAATAGTCCGAGAAGAAAGTCCCAGTTACTGGTATGGGGAGCCAAACAAATGATAAATTTATCGGGATGGTCTACGGTAACGTTTTTTTTCCATCCCCAGTGCTTGTATAAAAGCCAATAACTAAAACGCCTGATCATCCTAAGTTCTCAATCTGATCAATGATGTCGGACACCCTGGCTTCGAAATCCATGATAAGCCGGTTGTAATATTTCTTTGCCGGCATGCCTGGTTCTGGGTGCGAGATACGCTTTATAAAATCATTACGTGTTACGATAATGGTGGAAAGAAGCGACTCTGTGTTTTTGGCATTTGTTACGGTGCCGTATAATGATGCGGCAACAACTTCTGCAAATAATTCACCACTGATGTGGTTGATTTTTTGTTTCAGATCTCTTTTTTTTGCCATAGCTACTTTAAATTTGTGTGTCTTGTATATTCTGTTCAAAGGTATAAAAAAAAGGAGAAATGCAAGAATAATAATAAAAAAATAATTCAAAAAAGGTTTTCTGCTGATTTTCCTTCATTTCGTTAAAAAAAAGATGTAATTTTGCATTTAGTATCTTTTCAATATCAAAAAAATAAAAAAATGAAAGCAAGTCTTTTGCAAAAAGCGCGTGCGCATTATCAGCCAAAGCTGCCTAAGGCTCTTGCAGGAGTAGTAAAAGTAAGAGAAGGCGAAGCAACACAAAGTGTAGGAGATCAGGACGAAATCAGAAAATTATTTCCGAACACATACGGAATGCCCGTTATCGAATTTGTTCCGGGCGAGAAACGTATTGGCATGGAAATGAACGTGGGTATCATTTTGTCGGGTGGCCAGGCTCCCGGCGGCCATAATGTTATCTGTGGTATTTTCGATGCCGTCAAGGCTCAAAACCCTAACAACAAAGTATATGGTTTCCTGATGGGGCCCAGTGGACTCATTGATCACGATTACATAGAACTCACGGAGGAATATGTAGAAAGCTATCGCAATACGGGTGGCTTCGATATGATAGGGTCGGGCCGTACCAAGCTCGAAAAAGAAGAGCAATTCGAGAAGGGCCGCGAAATTTTGGAGAAGCTCAATATCAAGGCTTTGGTTATCATTGGTGGCGATGATTCCAATACCAATGCTTGCGTGCTGGCAGAGTATTATGTTGCCAAGAAGTATGGAGTGCAGGTTATCGGTTGTCCCAAGACGATCGATGGCGACCTTAAAAATGAGCAAATAGAGACCAGTTTTGGTTTCGATACAGCTACAAAGGTTTACTCGGAGCTTATTGGCAATATCGAGCGTGATGCCAACTCCGCCCGTAAATACTGGCACTTTATTAAGGTCATGGGTCGGTCGGCATCGCATATCGCACTGGAATGTGCATTGCAGACCCAGCCGAATGTTTGCCTGATTTCCGAGGAGATAGAGGCTAAGGACATGACCCTGAACCAAATCGTAGAACATCTTGCTGATGTCATAGCCAAGCGTGCTGAGGACGGCAACAACTACGGCGTGGTGCTGGTGCCGGAAGGACTCATCGAGTTTATTCCTGCCATTGGCCGTCTCATCGACGAGCTCAACGACTTGTTGGCTGCCCATGGTGCCGATTACAGGGATTTGGACGAGGATGCCCAGCGTGCTTATATCCTCGAACACCTCTCCAAGGAGAATGCCGCAACATTCGAGACGCTGCCCAAGGCTGTTGCCCATCAGCTCTCTCTCGACCGCGACCCTCATGGCAACGTGCAGGTATCGCTTATCGAAACCGAAAGACTGTTGTCTGACATGGTGGCCGACAAGCTCGACAAATGGAAGGCAGAAGGAAAGTACAAGGGTTCGTTTGCAACCTTGCACCACTTCTTTGGTTATGAGGGACGATGTGCTGCTCCGTCTAATTTTGATGCCGACTACTGCTATGCACTCGGTGTAAGTGCGGCAAACCTCATTGCCAATGGCAAGACGGGGTATATGGCCATTGTTCAGAACCTCTCTGCTCCGGCAGAAGAGTGGAAGGCCGGTGGTGTGCCAATTACCATGATGCTCAACATGGAGCGCCGCACTGGTGAGATGAAGCCGGTAATCCGCAAGGCTCTCGTGGATCTCGACGGTGCGCCTTTCAAGAAATTTGTTGAAAAGCGTGACGAGTTTGCCCGTAAGACTTGCTTCGTATACCCCGGTCCGATTCAGTATTGGGGTCCCGCGGAAGTAAGCGACCGTGAGACCAGAACGCTTGCATTAGAGAATGCAGCCAAGAAGTAGTTTGCGATAAATTCGTAACGCATATTCGAAAGGACGCCCCGGACTCGTTGTACACGGGCCGGGGCGTTTCTTTTAGTTAATCCACCTCAATGCCTAACAAGAAACCTGCACAACGCCGCAGACCGTCTACCGCTCCCCGCCATAGGAATACCTATCACCGACATGTGGGGATGATGTCGTTGCTCCGTCATTTTTCCTTTTTCGGAAAAGGTGCCCGCCGGGGGTGCTTGTTTGGAGCGATAGGGGTGTTGGCTCTTTACATTTTGGTGTTCTATTATGTGTTTGTAGGCCCCACCAGCTTTCGGTGGAGAGCTCTTTATGGTGATCCTAAATATCCCCAGGGCTACACCATTCATGGCATAGATATTTCTCATTATCAAGGCAGCATTGACTGGAACAAGCTGAGGTCGAATGCCCTGATTGATGGCAACCCCTTGCGCTTTGTCTTTATTAAAGCCACTGAGGGGTCGTCGCGGGTAGATCCTAACTTTGAAGAGAATTTTGCCCAAGCCTACGAACATGGATTCATACGGGGCGTATACCATTTTTGGAGCAACAAGTCCTCGGCACGGGCGCAGGCCTATCACTTCCTGGACAAGGTGCGCCTGTTGGATGGAGACTTGCCACCCGTACTCGATATCGAACACAAGCCCATGGATGTCAGTATCGAAGACTTCCAGATGGATGTGCTTACATGGCTGCATATCGTTGAGGATAAATATCACGTGAAGCCCATTATATATACGTATTATAAGTTCAGGGAAAATTATCTCAACGCTCCCGTGTTCGACGATTATCCCTACTGGATAGCCCATTATTATATTGACAAAATGGAATACAAGGGCAACTGGCGTTTCTGGCAGCACACTGACACCGGGCAGTTGCCAGGTATTAAGGGGAACGTGGATCTTAATGTCTATAATGGCTCATACTACGATTTGATTCATCTTACTATTGGAAAGCAGGAATTTGTGCCGAGCAACATTCCAACCAAGTCGAGTAATGTCAACAAAACTTCACCATAAAGCTGGCATGATTTTCTGATATTCTGGAAAGAAACGCGCCATGCCCGGGCAAGATATTCTGTATTGCCCGACTTCAAAAAGCATGTGCGTTTTACGATGAGTATCTAATCGTGCTGCAACGAAAGCTTAAACGTGCCGCCTCTAAGCCTTGGTTACGAGATGATTGGGCTTTAGTTACATGGCCGTTAAGCCCTAATTGCATCGCCTTTGGAAAACTTATTTTCTGATGTTGGTTTGGAAATGTCTGTAAGTTGTTAATAGATGGGCAGTTGCTGAAAACCGAGAATTTTGCCGTATTTCGAGCAAATATATTCTGATTTTCAAATAAGCGAAATATAAAGGCATGTTTGTAAATTAGTTTCATGCCCTTAATGACTATAAGGATAAGAAATGTAACTCAACCAATCATTGCTCCTCAGGTGGGCAGTTTTTATTCCAATTCGCTTAATTCCAGCCAGCGCATTTCCTTGTCGTCGAGCTGGTCTTTGACCAGTGGCAGGCGTATGCTCTTTTCGGTGAGTTCCTCTACAGAGAGTGTGCCGCTGCATAGGGCGTCCTCAAGCGCTTTCCGTTCAGCCTCCAAAGCTTCTATGTCACGGGATAGCTGTTCGTATTCCCGCTTTTCCTTGTAGGTCATTTTTTGGCGGGTGTCGTTGCGGTAGCTTTTCTTGGCTGTTGCCCTTGTTTTGGTTTTGTCCTGTTTCTTGTCCTCCTTGTCCTCGGCCGACTGAAGGGAGCTCCATTCACGGTACTGCGTGTAGTTGCCGGGGAAGTCCTTGACAACACCTTCGCCTTCGAACACCAAGAGATGATCGACCACCTTGTCCATGAAGTATCGGTCGTGGCTTATCACGATGACACAGCCGGGGAAGTCCTGCAGATATTCTTCGAGTATCTGAAGGGTCTGGATGTCGAGGTCGTTGGTAGGCTCGTCGAGCACGAGGAAGTTGGGATTACGCATCAGGACTGTGCACAAATAGAGCTTGCGTCGTTCTCCTCCGCTGAGCTTATGGATGAAGTCGTGCTGCCGTTCGGGCTCGAACATAAAATAGTTGAGAAATTGCGAAGCGGTCATCTTGCGTCCTCCGCCCAAGTCGATAATATCGGCAATGTTGGTCACGGCATCAATCACTTTGTCGTTCTCATTGAACTTCAGACCCTCCTGCGAGAAATAACCAAAGCGCACGGTCTGCCCAATGTCGAACTTTCCGCTGTCAGGTGGTACGTCACCAAGCAGCATTTTGACAAAGGTGGATTTGCCCGTGCCGTTGTTTCCCACGATGCCCATCTTCTCGAAGCGGGCAAAGTTATAGTAGAAGTCTTTGAGGATAACTTTCTCGTTGCCGTCGGAGTCGGAAAACTTCTTGGACACATATTGGCACTCAAAGATTTTGGACCCGATATACACGTTGTTGGCCTTGAGACGCATTTGCCGCTCCTCGATGCGCTGGCTGGCCTTGGATTGCAGCTCGTAGAACGCCTCCTCCCGGTATCGGGCCTTGTGCCCCCGGGCTTGTGGCATGCGGCGCATCCATTCCAACTCCGTGCGGTAGAGGTTGTTGGCTCGCTGTATCTCAGCCCTGCGGTTGTCTATTCGCTCCTGTCTTTTTTCCAAATAGTAGGCATAATTGCCCTTGTAGGTATATAGGCTTTGATAGTCTAACTCTATAATGAGATCGCATACATGGTCCAGAAAATATCGGTCGTGGGTCACCATGAGCAGTGTGAGGGTAGAGCGGGAAAGGTAGTCTTCGAGCCACACAATCATGTTGAGGTCGAGATGGTTGGTCGGTTCGTCGAGCATCAGGAAGTCGGGTTCGGTGATAAGCGCATTGGCCAAGGCCACGCGCTTCTGCTGACCACCGCTCAATTCCCCCATGGGCTGGTTGAGGTCGTCGATGTGTAGACGTGTGAGTATTTGCTTGGCCTTGAGCACCCGCTCCGGGTCTCCACGGTGATTGAAACACGCGTCAATCACGCTTTCCTCCGGGTCGAATTTGGGAGTTTGGTTGAGATAGCTCAGTTGTATGTCGTTGCGAAAGATGATAGAGCCGTTGTCGTAGCCTTCATGTCCGGCTAATATCTCCAAAAGGGTAGATTTGCCTGTGCCGTTCCTGGCGACGAGTCCTACTTTCTGACCCTCTCCGACCGAAAAGTTGATGTCCTGGAAAAGAGTCAGTGCGCCAAACGTTTTGGTAAGATTTTGTACGTCTAAGAAGGGAGTCATGCTTGCTGGTCTTGTTTGTCAATTTCTGTCATTACCTTCTCGATATAGTCGAGCACTTCTTCACGGCCTGTTTTCTTCTCAGAACTTGTGATAAAATAGGGTGGAAGTTCTTCCCACGAGTCCAACAAAGCCTTCATCCATGCATCGGCATTCTGTCGTGCCTTGACGGGACCCAGCTTGTCGGCTTTGGTGAATATAATGGAGAAAGGTATTCCGCTGATGCCCAGCCAGTCTACAAACTCTCGGTCAATCTTTTGTTGCTGATGTCTTACGTCAATCAAAACAAACATATTGACAAGCTGTTTGCGCTGCAGGATGTATGACCGAATCATTCTGTCGATTTGGTCAACGGTACTTTTGGAACGCTTGGCATAGCCATAACCGGGAAGGTCGACCAAGTACCACTCCTTGTTGATGATGAAATGATTGATGAGTAGTGTTTTGCCCGGAGTGGCCGAGGTTTTGGCCAATCCCTTATGATTGCACAGCATGTTGATAAGACTCGATTTGCCGACATTGCTCCGCCCTATAAAAGCAAACTCTGGTTTCGTGTCGTTAGGGCATTTTGACAGTGTTGGAGAAGAAATAACAAATTGGGCTTGCTTGATATCCATGGGTTTATGTTTTTGATGCAAAGGTACTTAAAAATTTGTAGAAT
>CAYVGR010000005.1:0-5537 GCA_964450065.1 uncultured Prevotella sp.
GTCTCTGATAAATTCAGGTCGACCTTTCCTATCTACAAGTATTACCAAGGGCAAACCTATTACAGGAGGATCATTCTTAAATTCCTCTTTAAGTACAGGCTCATAAGCTCTTTTACCTTTGTACATGCCACATCTGCGGACATTATCATAAAAATAGTCATCCTTGAGTGAGCGCTTTGCTGCCATATGGTAGAAGAACTCACTGTGAGTATTCAGCTTCTCCTTGTCGCGATGAATCTTCTGAATGATTGGTATCAATGATAATCCGTCACGCACTTTTGCCTTTCCTGTCTCGTCAACAAATACCAAGATGATGCCATCCCAGCAGATTCCTTCTTTTACGACAGGCGTATAAACCATCTGTTTCTTGTATAGACCAACATATTCAACATCACAGAAAATGGAGTCTTCATCTTGGAGCAGAGCCTCACGTGCGAAAGCCTTCGACTTTGAAGGAAATGAAAGCTGGTTGAACTCTTGTCCACAGTCCTCACATCTTAGGCCAGGATAACCACCTTCCTTGAGGCAGCATCCGCCTAATACAGCATTGTGACCAGTTGCTTTCAAATGGTCTTCTTTCCATGATACTATAGGCATTCCCCATATGATATCGCAGATTTCGCCACCGCATTTTGGACAGCGAAGAGGTCTTCTGATTACATCTATTGGTCTCATAGGCATTATGATTTATGCTTTGAATATTCTACTATCCAATGATCGAAGTTTTCTTCCATCTCATGTTTGAATGGACCTTGATAGCTCTTTGCATAGTTGATTGCAAAGAACAGGAATAGAGTAAATGGAACATTCAGTTGTATGGCTCTCTGACGAACAACGTCCAGGTCTTTACTGTGGAAAGGTTCCATCTCTGGAAGATGAACATAGTCATGCTGATACTTGTCTCTGTTCAGCCAGCTGTCAGCAAGAGCTTCCACCCAGTCCTTTTCCCAGTTCCAGATCTGAATATCTTTTGGGCAGTCATTAGGGCATTCTTCCTCACCGTGATAGTATCTGCATTTAGCTATCAATTCAGGTCTGCGTTTGTCTGCACGGTGTTCGCGGTTGGTTTTCCATTTTTGATAGTGGCAGACATACCAGTTTTCAAAGTTCTTAAGTTCTTCTTCGAGTGGACAAAAACTTCCCCAATGAAGGTATCGTCCACAAAGAAGAGCTTTCAATGTTAGAGGTGTCTTATCACCTTCCTTGGTTTCCAGATTCCAGTGTTTGATATCTTCATGGAAGTTTTCTATTATTGGATCACCTTCAAGTGTCCATTCAACCCATAGTTGTTCATATCCCCATATTAATCTATAGTCCTCGGGAAGAGTCAGAGGTGGCTCAGGCTCTCCTTTGTAGTATCTGCATTGTAGAATGAGATATCTTCGTTTATCTGCTTTTGTGTATGTCATGCTAATGGGTTTATTCAAGCAACAAACTTAAGAAAAAATATCGAGTAATCAAAAAGAAAAGTATATAATGTTTCAGTTTTGAAGTTAATCAGTTAGTGCCTGATAGTATCCATATGCTATATAATATGGAACCATAATATTATTTAATCAACAAAATGCTGTATTTATTACACTTTTATAATGAAAAATAAAATTATTAAGATTTTTAGTATATTACTTGCATATATAGATTTATTTTCCGATATTTGCCCATATTTACATTACAAAGAATTTATGAACGAGATTTTAACTAGCGTGGATGTCAGAGTTATGGGTACTCGCTTCGCGCAGATCCGAAAGAAAATCGGACTCAGTCAGCTTGAAGTTGCTCATCAGTTAGGTACAGCACAGATCAAGGTTTCGCAGATAGAACGTGGTAATAACGTATTGTCACCACTGTTTTTGGCTATGCTGTTGTTCTATACCCAGCATGTATCTTCTGAAGTGCTTCTGAGTAAGAACTTCGATATCGAAGATGAGAACCTGTTCAACAAGAACTATGCAATGGTCAGTGTTGCCAAAGCAAAGCTCCAGATTCTACGTGACGATTTCGAAAAGCAGTTGAAGGAACAGACAGAAGATATGGTGCGCCGCTTGAATGAAACGGCAAATCTTTTATAGTTTTCTTTTCATGTAGTTGGGAATATTGATAACTGTATGCTTCAAGCTCTATTACATAAAAAGTTGAAGGATTCGTTTGCGGATTCACATTTTAGTCCTTCGGAAGACACACTGACATCTTCTGTAATTGGTATTATGCAGTACCTTCCAGATGAGGTTATCTGGACGTTGCTTCGTCAGGCATGTGGTCTGAAATCAAACTTACCTAAGAAACTTGGTAACATTACTGACTTTCACTTTTGGGCAAGATGGAATGCTTCAGAAACCATTAATTCTAAGTTCGTAGAACCTGATGTTTGGATAGAAACAGACAAATATGACATCATTATAGAAGCAAAGAAAACAGATTCTTGGATATTACAGTATAAAGACCAATGGAAAAAAGAGTTGAAAGCTTTGCTTAATGAAAGAACCGAAGACTCTAACAAAGGAATATTGTTTTTTGCGCTTGGTGGAAATGATTCTTTGTATGACGATACCGCTGAAGTTGATGACCAAAGTTATACTATTTATACAGCAAGTTGGTACAACCTTCTTTTGGCAATCATTAAATATAGAGAAGAGTGCCAGGATTCAAGAATTGTCAGGGTGTTGAATGATATTATCAGTGCTTTTACTATTCACCGAATATATCATGTGAATTGGCTGAACACACTTCATCCAAAGCGCCTGCAGTATAGTACTACACAAATTATACATAATAATTTAGAATTTGACAATCATAAGATTTTTAGAGGGTTATATAAACCTTCTAAAATACTTAAAGAAAATAAAATTAAAGTATGGAAAATCAAGAAGAATTAAAAGAGGCTCTTTGTGATGTACGAAGGGCTCATAGAATAATATACTCGTATCAAGCCAGGATGTTGGACTTGATTAATTTTATTGTTGCAAAGTTAGATTTAACTCGTATTGAAGGTGCTACCAAGTTTTTCTCTAATGATGTAAGGCGTGGACGAAAAGATAATGCGCCATTGCAGATATTTAATGGAATGTGGGCATGGGATTTCGTCTATCCTTATCTGATGGAATATTACCTTGGTGAATACGAAGAGGTTAATGGTGACAGTTCCTCTATTAGTGTAATTCAGTATTCTGATACTGGTTACTTTGAAAAGAGCGATAACTCTCGTACAGACATAGATAGCTTCGCACCAGAGGAAGAGTCAATCTCTAAGTTACTTTTTATCATCGAGAAGAAACCTAAGAAGATAAAAAACTGGGTGTGGGATATTGAAGATATAGTCATGGATAAGCAGTATGCTTCCAAGAAACATACATCTTCGGTAGTTGACAAGAAAGGTTGCCGTCAAGGTATATATTCATTTCCAATAGAGCGATTCATTGATGAGAAATCTTCAGTGCAAGCATTGCAGGAGTTTTTGGATTTCTGCAAGGATAATGATATTGTTAATTGGGATCTAGTTTAAGTAAGATATTTAATCCAAATAATATAAATTGCGATAATGGCGGTCATAACCAATGGCTCCATTATCGCATTTCTTTGTTCGTAAAAGTCTATTATAATAAACTTTATAACTGTTTTTAATCAATTATTTCATGTAATGCGATAAAAGTCTAATATAATAGACTTTTCGTTTAAAGACTTTCAGCTATCTTCCTTACCTGGATGATATAGTCCCCGGCTTCCGCATAGCCAATCTTATCAAGAAAAGCATAATAGTTTCCACCTTTATACTTATATTGGACATAGTCACGGTATGCCTTGACAGACTCTTCCCAGGAGTCAAACTCATAGTAGTGCCCATCGGAAGGTCTGCGAAGTCCAAACAGATTATTGTATTCCCTGCAGACATGGCTTGAGAAGTAACCAGTCTCCAGCAGAGCCTGTGCCACCACGATCTTCTTGAATTTCACATCATACTTCTCAAGAGCCTTGTATAGGTTGGCTATGGACAGCTCCATATCAGGACGAGTACCGAACTTGAGGTAAGCCATCTTATCCTGCAGCTGACCGATGTAGTTGTTGAGGTAAGCGATGAACGGCTCCGGGTTAATGCTTTTACCAGTCTGCGATGAAAGCATCTTGATGTGAAGGTGCGGACCAGTTGATCTTCCACTTGAACCAGATAATCCGACAATGGTACCAGCTGCTATCTGCTGTCCTTCGCTGACGGTGATGAGAGCCAGATGAGCATAGAGGCACGAGAAGTTCCCATGATCAAGTACTACGTAGTTTCCATAGCCCGTCTTGCCATAGTGCACCTGCTTGACTGTTGCAGGCAGCATGGCATATACCCGGGCATGGTTGCATTTCAGGTCAATGCCATCATGGAAACGCTTGCACTTGTTTATCGGATCCGTACGATAGCCATAGTCAGAGTTCATCTTCAGGAAATCCAGTGGCAGGCACACGTTCATCCGCTGTTTCAGCAGTCCGAACATCAGGCTGTCCGTTGCCGATACGAATACCGGGATGTCCTTCTCGATACGTATCTCTGCAGTGTACCCCGCCCTCTCGGCAAAAAACTCCCTCTGATCCTTTCCTGCCAGCACCTCTTCCTCCGAAAGTGAGTCCTTTTTCCCTTTGGTAAGTCTCTCATCCATAGTGATTTTCTTAGGTATCGATGGCTGAATTGTGTAAAATTGTGCTCTTGCAACACAGGAAAGTAATAATAATGTTAAAACTAATAATTTCTTCATCTTTATATTGTGTTATTATAATAATATTACTATCTTTGTAGCAAAGTTAATACAAAACCGTATTAAAAACAAGCTTATGTTTGAAAAAAACAAGTTTCTTGAAGAAGAAATCCCTTACGAGAAGTTCCGGATGATAGGAATAGACCGTAAGCAAGTACTTGAACTGCCTCCACAAGTACAGAAGGATCTGTTGGAAGGCAGAGTTACACAGGTTGTCCAGGGACGTGTTGCCACCAGTAGCGGTAATGAGTATGCCGTACCAGTCAAACTCCAGCTCACACACGACGCAGAGGGGAAGGTACAATTGATGACTTATCCGCTCCGCGATGAAATCGCCAACACCCTTGACCTGAGCAAGACAGAACTTGAGCAGGTTAAGAAAGGAGAAGTCATCCGCAAGGAGATCACTGAGAAGGACGGTACCCGCAGACAGAAATTCGTTCAGCTGGATCCGGAGACCAAAAGCCTCATGCACAGAGATGTTGCATCTGTCAAGATTGGCAGGCAGCTCGAGGATGTGGAGAAGGTCCGTGATATCCAGCTCGGTCAGAACCAGAAGCAGGCAGCACTGGAAGGCAAGCCCGTTGAGCTTACTGTCGATGACCAGAAGGTCATTGTCGGTGTCGACCTCCGTGAGCCGCAGTGCTTTAAGGTCATGACAGGTGACATGGACGAGTGGAAACGTCAACGTGAGATCCGTTACGATGTAGCACATCCTGAGGTCATGGGCTATGTCCAGACCGATGAGAACCGCTGGGAGTACCAGCAGGTCTATCTCCGTGAGCAGCGTGAGAAGCTCGATGA
>CAYVGR010000005.1:5547-6226 GCA_964450065.1 uncultured Prevotella sp.
TCTGAAGCTTTAGCAGAAGACCGCATATCATACAGGGTAAAGACTGGGACCCTTCAATTTACCACCAGCTTAGCTAAGGCTAAAACACCCGTGGAGTCTTAATTTCTCCCTTCTTCAGCCGGCATGAATGCAGAAGCGACTCATTCATTATGCCAGACTTTAAGAACAACAGTACACTCTTCGCCTCCGTGGCACCATACAACCAGGTCAAGGGACTTGCACACGGGCTCAAGAGAGGCGACGAAAGCAGCATCCGGAAGGCTGCAGAGGTAATGGCAGGTGTGGTCAGTGCACTCGGTGAAAACCGCAGGTGCATCCTTGTTCCGATACCGGGACATGAAGGCCATGCAACCTACACATTGGAACTCTGTAGGCAGATCGGAGCCATCACAGGCATGGAGACTGCAGACCTGCTCCAAGGAAAACACCATATACCTCTTTATCAGGCCAAGCGCAATGACATGAAGCCCGAAGGCATCCGCATTGAGTACACACTCAGGAAGGATATGCCGAAGGGAGTCACACCCATCATCGTGGATAACGTCCTCGATACCGGTCATACGTCATGGGCTGCCGTACGTGCACTGGGTACACCTGATACCAGGCTTGCCGTACTCGGGCATACGAGCCGCTACCTTGCAAACAAGGAAGTATCATTCACTCAAATCAATTTAGAGAA
>CAYVGR010000005.1:6236-31942 GCA_964450065.1 uncultured Prevotella sp.
GAGGTGAAGCAGGTAAAAGCCGCTCAGGTTGGGCAAGAGTCCAAGCCCGAGAAAAAGACTGCTAAGCAGAAAACAAAGGCAGCCGTCAGTACTGCCAAAGAGTCCAAGAACAAGGAAAGTCCTCTTGTCAAGCAGTACAACGACTTGAAGAAGAAGCATCCTGATGCTGTCCTCTTGTTCCGATCAGGAGACTTCTACAAGGCTGTCGGGGATGATGCCAAGAAGGTTGCTGATACCGTAGGTGTTGCAGCCATCAAGGACAAGAAAGAAGGAGCCG
This sequence comes from uncultured Prevotella sp., assembly GCA_964450065.1. GTDB lineage: Bacteria > Bacteroidota > Bacteroidia > Bacteroidales > Bacteroidaceae > Prevotella. The sequence goes on from CAYVGR010000005.1 coordinate 6,514, forward strand.
TTGTCGCATCCTTCCCTTATCATCATCTCGACACCTACCTCCCAAAGCTCATCAGAGCCGGAATGCGTGTTGCCATCGCAGACCAGCTCGAGAAGCCAGAGGCAAAGAAGCAGGAAGCTGCCAAGCCTAAGGAGGAAGCCAAGTCTGAGAAGAAGGAGAAGACAGAGCAGAAGAGCCCACGAGCACCACAGCTCGTCACTGTCAACGGTGAGAAGGTCACCCATGCTCATGCTTTCCAGAGTACTAAGAACCAGGATGTGTGGTATTTCACAGCCCGTCTCGATGGCAAGCAGCTCCGTCCGATGATGATGAAGCCAAAGGATGTGGAAGCCTATCAGAAGAAGGACACCACGGTGGAGCATCTGATGAAGACCTACTATCCATCCAAGATGGAGAAGAAGATCACTGCCGAGCAGTACAAGTCAGATATGACCCTCTCTGATGGCCGTAAGATCGACAAGATGAACGTCTTCAAGGAGAAGGACGAGAGCCGTGAGGACTTCGGCAAGTACAAGCTCTTTGCCCAGGTCGGTGACAAGAAGATGGCCGTCGTCATGAGTGCCGGTGACCTCAATTCGTTCTTTGACCGTACCACCACACCAGCCAAGCTCGTGGAGAATAACTTCGGTGAACGTCTGAACCTCGCTTCAGCGTACGAGAAGTACCGTCTCCCTGAGAGTCCGAAGATCAGCGACATCCGTGTTGCCAAGGACAAGGATGGTGAGTGGAAGGTCTCAGCCAAGGTTGGCGAAGAAGGTCGCACTCCAAAGGTGTCTATCACCAAGACAGACCGCTATTCCTTCTTTGAAGCCCATACCGTCACCCGTGAGCAGCTCGCTGCCAAGTACCTGCAGGCCGGCATTCTCAATGTCATGGCCAACAAGCAGGAACAGAAAGTCGGAATGAAACTTTAGGATATTGATTTGCCATGATATCAGATTTTAGTTGTTAAACACTAGGTCTACGGACATTCTCTCTTCAGTAAGGCTGCCACGGACGTTCAGAGCCGTGACAGCCGACTTCTAAAGCTTTTCCGCCCTTAATTTAGAGATTCAAAAAATGAAAGTTCAACTTAAATATGAAGATTATGCCAGCAAGAACGTATGAAGAACTCTGTGAGCTCAAGCAGAGCGGCAAGATCACCTGGCTGCAGTTCGTCGAGATGAGCGAACATGCAGATGACTTCCACGAGTGGTGTGAAGACCATGGCGTGGAGCCAGATGACAACTATGCCGAGCTTTTCCTTGAGGAGACAGAGACCAGGATGTCCTTAGGTCAGGAAGACCAGGACATTTATGAGAAACTACAAAGAGAAGAGCTCTAAGCAAGAGCCACAGGGTGAGCACAAGTCCATGGCAGACAAAGCCGTGGATAAGTTCACACAGATGATGATTGACAAGCTGGAGACCATTAAGGCCTCTGACTGGAAACAAGGCTGGACCAATGGCAGCAGTGCCACCTTCGGAATGCCTCAGAACCTCACTGGCAGAAACTATTCGGGAACGAACTCCTTCTTCCTTCAGATGGACACTGCCATGCACGGTTACAATGCACCGGTTTACCTCACGTTCCATCAAGCTGTGGAGCAGAACCTCCACATCAAGAAAGGATCAGAGTCCATGCCGGTACTGTACTGGGATCTGAGCATCAAGGATAAGGACGGTCACCGTGTATCACGAGAAGATTTCCGCAGGATATCACAGGAGAGACAGAAGGAAATGGAGATTCATCCGTTCCTGAAGGCTTTCGCAGTTTTCAACATCGACCAGACCAACTTGCAGGAGATTAACAAGGAGAAGTACGATGCCATCCTTGCCCGTTTCAAGGGACCTCAGCTCAGAGATGAGAAAGGCATGTACGAGAATCCTGCCCTTGACCGTCTCTTCCAACTGTCCAATCCGGGCATCCCTAAGGGACAGACCGCATGGCTTTGTCCGATTCAGACCGACAAACTTGCCGATGGTGCTTTCTACAGTCCTTCACGAGACCTTGTCGTTGTGCCGATGAAGGCTCAGTTCAATATTTCCAAAGACAAGGAGAACATCTTCAAGGATGGTATGGAATACTACAGTTCCGCCCTCCATGAGATGAGCCACAGTACCGGTACGAAGGAACGTCTGAACCGTGAGGCAGGTGCCAGGTTCGGAGATGCCAAATATGCCAAGGAAGAGCTTGTAGCAGAGCTCACCGCTGCTATGGTCGGCAATGCCATGGGCTTTGACAAGCGTATTTTGAACAACAATGCCGCCTATGTCGAAGGATGGATCAATGCCCTGAGGGAAGATCCTAAGTTCATCGTTTCGGTGATGGCAGATGTCAACAAGGCATCCAATGTCATCCTCCAGAAGGTCGATGAGCAGAAGATCGCCCTTGGTGAGACACCGATCCTGACACAGAACAGAGTCAGTGATGGCAAGGAAGAGCATGTTGCAGCCAAGCAGCCAGCAGCTATGGCACCTGTCTCTGTTGATTTCGACAGTGGCAGCATCTTCAAGAAGCGTGACGGCAGTTATGCAGCTAGAGCCACCTATCAGGGGCAGAGCCTTGGAATCAAACCTGTCAGCATGGTCACCGGAGCCCGTTATCAGATGATGCCGGATGGTCCGATGAAGGCACAGATGCTGAAGGACACCCTCTCGGAAAAGTTTGCCGGTTCGGTAAGAGCCATGCAAACAGATGAAACTAAAAGAAAACAGATGAAACTATAAGCAAACAAATGCCAAATATCTTCGACGACATCAAACAGAAGGTTAAGATTGAGGACGTGGCCTCTTATCTCGGCTATAAGGTTAATCCTAAGGCCGGGACAAGAGGCTTGTACCTTGAGATGGTGATGCCTGACGGGAAAGGCGGCAAGACAGATACCATCGTCATCAACCGTAAGGGCTCCAAGAGATGGGAAACCTATTTCCACAGGGACGGTAAGGGAGGCTCGGTCATTGACTTTGTCCGTGAGAACCTCCGGTCACTGGGAGTTTCTGCAGGAGGTGACGAATGGAAATCCATCTTTGATGCCTTCCGCAAGTTCACCAATCTTCCAGAAGATGCCTACACCAAGGACCTCAGTCTCCTGGAATGGCAGAAGAACAAGACACCACCAGCGTTTGATTCAAGCCGCTATGAGTCCGTTCCTGTCACAGAAGACATGGATGCTGCCAAGCTGATCTTCGGTCAACGAGCCCTGACGGAAGATACCATCCGCACCTTTGCACCATGGATCGAGCTTATCAGGAACAAGACCTCCAGCTTCCAGCATCCGAGCTTAGGCTTTCCCTACAGAGAACCCGGTTCAGACAAGATTGTCGGCTATGAGGTCAGAGGCTACGGCACGTTCAAGGGCATGGCAACAGGTACCAATGCCACTACGGCAGCATGGATCGTTGACAAGACACCGACAGGCAACCCACGGGACGTACGTAATGTCTTCTTTGCAGAGAGTGCCTACGACATCATGGCACTCTATCAGTACAACAGGCTAATGATGCATCCTGAGAACTCCGTCTTCATTTCTACAGGCGGTCAGATGTCACAGCAACAGGTCTCACGCACCATGAAGTATTACTCCAACGCACGTGCCATAGACTGTTTTGACAACGACATCTATGGAAGACTCTACGGTATTCGTATGGCAGCCATTGTATCAGGCGTTCACCTTGAGGTTGTCAAGACCGATGAAGGAGCACGCTTCTCAGCCGATGGCAAGCAATTCTTCCTTCCTACGGACAAGGTCACGCTCCTTGAGTTCGCCAAGCAGGTTCCCCTGAGCCTGCGCTGTGGCATGAAGAAAGCCCCTGAAGGCTATAAGGACTGGAACGATGTGGTGATGCACAGGCAGATGGATGACATGCTCACACCGTCAAAGTATGACCGTGATGAGAAGCTACGTTTGAAACGAATGAGTGGAATAAAACATTAAAACTTTGCTATGTGGAAAAGAACAATCATTAGTTTATTCATGACGGGAGTCTGTGTGGGCGCAAGTGCCCAGCAGACCGACCCGGCATTGATTGCAGCTGTAGGAGCCCAGACAGCCATTCTGAACGACATCTATGACGACAGGACGAAGACTCAGAACAAGATCATTGCTGCAGAGGCGGCGGTGACTGTTGCTTTGGACCGTGTCCACAAGGTTGAGAACAAGATGCTTGACTACCTGAGCAACGCCCAGGGAGCCATGCAGAACCTCTACCAGATCAAACGTGCTGCAGAGCTCGTTGGTGTGGAGATCCCGAAGAACATGAATCTTCTCCGCAAGTCCGTCCCAGGACATCTCAAAGGCACTGCAATCACTGCACTTGTCTCTGATGAGCTCACTGATGCAGCTACACAGATGGCAAGCCTTTATCCTTTCATGAAACAGCTCGTCACCAGTGGCACCTACAACGAGGATGGCTTTGATGACAAGGGCAATGCCACGACAACGAAGAAGAAGGTCAACCTGTTGAGTTCTGCAGAGCGTTACTACATCGCTAACGAGGTGGTGACACGTCTGGAGAGCATCAATACAGACCTCTGGCTGTTGGCATGGCAGGTGCGCACGCTGTCATGGCAGGATCTATGGTACGGTCTCGACCCTGAGGGCTGGGCTACCGTAATGAGCGGCAAGGCTATCGTTGAGAGCCTTATCTATGAATGGCAGTACCTCTAGAGATACGCCATTGGGCTGATGCCCGAATCCCATTTGAACTTTAATTTGTCACGTATTTTAGAGCCATTTGAAGAGTGAGAGATACTCGTTAGATTGCTTTAATTTATGGAACAAACGAAAGAACGCAAAAGTTATGGACGATGCCCGGTCTGTGGTGGTGACATCATCAAGACCTCAACAGGGTATGCCTGTAACGGAGTGCTGCCGGAGGGCGGCAAATGCGGTTTCACCGTCCATGGTACCCTTCATGGCGTACAGTTGACAGATGAACTCGCACGAGAACTCTTTGAAACGGGAAGAATAGATATTCTTCCTATGGTAAACAAACTTGGTCAGAAGTTCCGTGGCCGTCTGATTCTCGATGGAGATCATGTCGGTGTAGAGCTTGAGAAGCACATTCTCAAAGGCCGTTGTCCTGTCTGTGGCGGACGTATCATCCGCACCAGCAAGGGCTATGCCTGCGAGAACTATCTCAGCAAGCAGCACACCTGTGACTTCCATGCCCTTGGTATCCTGGGCAACAGAAAGATCACGGAACAGGAAATGGAAGACTTCCTTGCAGGAAATCCGGAAATCCTGGATGGGTTCAGCTCATCGCAGGGAAAGGTCTTCTGTGGAACGCTTACCCTGAATAAGGATAAGATGCTGGCCGTAACATCGAGGGTAAGCCGATGTCCAGTCTGTGGCGGACACATGCTTGTAGGTCTGAAATCCTTCAACTGTGAGAATTTCAACAATACTGAGCATCCATGCAAGACCACATTCTGGCGTCATCTGCAGGCCCACGACATCACGAAGAAAGAGATTGATGAGATCTGCAAGGACGGCTCAACCCATGAGCCTGTAGAACTTACGCGTGCCAACGGACAGATTTATCATGCACGTCTGGCACTGAACAGTAGTAAAACAGAAATCATTAAATTAGGAGAATCATGAACAAGAAACAGTTTGTGAAGGAGTTGTCCAAGGAGACAGCTCTGACAAGACAGGAATCCGGAAAAGTATTGGACGCAGTGCTCGGCATCATCTCACGTGAGCTGAGCAAGGAAGGAGAAGTCAGCATTGCCGATTTCGGCAAGTTCACTTCCCGTCACGTTCCAGAGCATGACGCTCGCAACCCTCTGACAGGCGAAACCGTCACCGTCAAGGCTCACAAGGCTGCCCATTTCAAGGCATTCGGTGGTATTTTCGCTTATGCACACAAGCATTAATCCTTAAAGGCAAGAACAATGAGAAAAGGTCTGTTTTTCATCATTGGCGGTCTCCTCATGCTCACATCCTGTGTCAGCAAGAGCGGGATCCGCCACCTTGCCGAGGAGAACCTCCGCGAGAGTGTCTACTATCCGAAGCAACTGAAGATACTGGCTGTTTCCGAACCTGATTCAGCCTACGGTGTGAACTATTTCAACCCTAAAGAGGTACAAGGTATGCTGCGTATCATGAAGGTCGTCACTGACAGCATCATGAAACGCACCAATGGAATGACCGAGTTCAATCCTGATGACTATTACGTCATCTCTCTTGCAGACCGTCAGATGAGAGCCACGAACGAGATCCGTGAGATGGTCTTCCGTCAGCAACGTAAGGGAGAATGGACAGGATGGAAGGTCAAGATTGACTATGAAGCCATCGACCATAGCGGTTGCAAGTACCGTTCCGAGAGATGGTTCTTCACAGACAAGAAAGGCCATCATATCATCCGTACCTTTGACATTCCATTACCTTAAACCATCATTTCCAAAACGATTATGAAAGATCCAAACGTAATACAGATAAGAGACGAGTTCTACCTGGCAAAGCGTCAGTATGAACTCCAGCCAGAGTTGCTTGGTGACCTCACCGTGCGCTCACTTTACCATTCGTTAATGAACATCCGTACCATCGCACAGCTCGAACAGTGGCTGGAGACCATCGAGAAGTCAGACTACAGCTATGACAGCCAGACTGAGATCTCTGACACAGAGTATGGCAATATCCTTGGCGAGATTGCACATACAGCCAGTGAACTCAACAAAGAGCAGCGCCAGGAGGCTGTTAAGGTCTTCAAGACACTTGGTCCTGTGGATGTTCGTGTCATCGACTATGCCACAGATAAGTTCAAGACTATCATCAATCAGAAGACTGACTACCATGATGAACTTGTCGGTATTACATTGAGAAACAAGGTCATGCTCTTCCTTACAGCAGAAGAGGTTGAAACTCTTAACAAGTTCCTCGAAGTCAACAAGGAGGAAGAACTGCCTTCAGAGATCCGTGATTACCTTGATTTCGTTCGCACACTGAGCGATTCAGAGAAGGAAGCACTTCTCATCAATAACAGTACTTTCGGCGTCTCAGAAAAGGATTATTATGACTTCCTTGCCATGATGGCCGACCAGCATGGTTATTGTGTTACAGCCCTCTGTAAGAGCATGCAGGAATGTGGTACTGACGGTTACTACCTCATTACTCCTAAGGAGTTGAGCTTCCAGATTGCTCTTGGCATTAGTGGAACCTATCAGGAGGAGAAGATAGTAAGAATCATCCGTGTTGAGAGTGATAAGATAGATATCTGGCTTTCTACAGGCAGATGTATCAACCTCTGGGGTGAAGGTGGTGAAAATGCCAATGACCCTGATATTATTGCAGCACAGATGGCAGTCGGAGACTATCTGGCTACTACACGCCATCAGCTGAAGAAGAAGGAGGAAGAGAATGCAGAAAGCACTGAGAATCCAGTGATAGCATACTATGATACCGTCAAGAATCAGCATCCACAGGATATCGTTATCTTGAAGCAGGACGGCTATTATGAGACCTTTGGCGATGATGCTATCAGTTGTGCTGAGATGCGTGGTCTTCCGCTTTGGTTCAGAGCCAAAGGCTATCTGGACCTCACAGCCACTGTTGTGCTCACTGACAAGGATGTCATGGAGATTAGAAAGAAAACTCCACATACCTTTGTAACAGCAGTCATGAAGGAAAAAGACGATGAAGATCTTGGCTTACAGTCATGTTTCCTGAATATCTATCTCGATAACATCAGAGAGCCAATGTCTGCATCTGTTATCAAGAAGCAGGATGGCGGTTATGCTGTTCGTGGTACATTCCGTGGACAGCATCTGCCAGCCAAGGATTTGGGTCGTTTTGATTGTCATTTCATTGATGGCTGTCATGGTACCGAAGAAAGCAGAGCAGCTGTGCTTTCCTTGTTCCTGTTGAAGAATCTGAAGGAGATCAAGACCATCAAGGTTGAGACCGAATAATCATTTGATATTGTCATTTTTGCATGAGTCATAGATGGGTTTAGCCGTGAGGTTGGATCCACTTTTTGTTCCTACAAGATGTAATCTAAACATTGATAACATTTTGGGATATCATTGTTATTTACTAGCTTTGCATGAAAAACATAAATAATACATATGAAATTGCAAAGTAAAGAAGGAAAATGGGTAGGTGAAGACGGATTAACAGCAAAATCAAGTGTTCGAAAAAATGGCTTTGCTCAAAAGAATATTGATGGAGAAATGTTTGAAGCAATCGTTTCTGATGAAGATGATACATCAAGTAGATTATATTTCACTACATCTCATTCAGAATTGGTTGATAAACTTGTCAGCAACAAGCAATATGCGGAATTCCTTTCCGAGACAGGAACAGAACTGAAGTTCTTTAAACAAATGTCAATAATAAATAAGCTAAGAATATTGTCTGACTTCTTTGATCTATACAGTTTCTTGGAACTAACAGAAGAGGATATTTATCCTTTGGAAGATGTTATTGCATTTATAGATGAAGACAATTCAGCAATAAAGAAGTCATAAAGAATAAACCCGGAGCGATGAATCACTTCATTCTCCGGGCCGCCAAGCGCTCTTGACTATTTACATTACAAAGTGTCATGATGAACACATGGTTCCTAGAAAAATGTCAATTTACATATCGTATTCAAAAAAGTTTTTCTTTATAATTCTCTAATTTTTCCATTGTTGCCTTCCTATGATAGCCGTTCTTCATGAAGGTGTCAATGTATATCAGATCGTGGTACCACTGATCAGCGGCATCTTTCTTCTGCTGTTTACGAAAGTGACCTCTTACAGGGAACGGACCTGCTACGTTGATGGTCTCATCGAAGAAAGAATCAACCTTGATCACTCCTGGAGTACCATAGTCTTTTTAAGCTTTAAAAGGACGCTCATTAAGAAGTATTCCGTCTCTCATGGGCAGGAAGGTCAGCTCGCTGACACTTGCTGCTTTCAGGAACAGGAATGCCATGATACATCTCCAGATACAGTCGTGTCTTACCGTATGGTCGTTGAGGAGCGGATATTTACCCACTTGTCCTCTTGCCTTGTCTGGATCATCTGCCGTTGCTAGCTCTTTGTAGAGTCGCTTGAAATCAGCTAAGTCATCGCGTCCGAATAATTTCTTGAGCCCTGAGTCGAATTTATGATTTGACCAGTATAGAAGCCTGCCATAGGCGGAATAGGCAAATACTGACGGATTCTCTTCAGCGTAGTCTATTGTAGCTGATCCCAGTATAGATAGGCTGACAGCCCTGACAGCTAATGGAATCGCAGCCTGTTCGCTCATTCTGTTGAATCTGTCATCATACAGTTCAATTTTATGCAGCTTCGGCATCTTTCCCTTGAAGCAAACCAGTGTAACGTGGTTAGCACCGATGTGATAGAAGAAGTGTACCAGGTCAGCCATGAAGATGAATCCCGTCTCATCTGGCCATTTCCGGTAGAGAAAGTCAAAATCACAGCATTTCAGATTACTCACATCCATGCCGTCCACACGCTTCATGGTGGAGTCTGTCATGTAGAACTTCACATCCGGCACTTTCTTGCTTCTCAGATCTCTGAATACATCCGTGGTCATGGAGTCGTAGAACTCATAGCACCTGCCTGCAGCAAAGCGTTTCAGTGTGTCGGTCTGTAATGTTGTCACATAACCGTATAGTTTCTTATAGTCAATCTCAATCATTCTGTTCAATAGCTATGTTGACTGTTGAGTGTTTGGGAAGACGATGGAACTGCAGGTATGTCCAGCCAGTGTCGTATTTGCCAAGGGCATTGGTCAGTCTTGCCTTGTTGTCAGTATGGATGATCATCCCGGAGAAAGTCTTCTGTGATGTACGAGCATCTGCCAGAATAACAATAGTGTTGTCTTTGTTTGTGAACAATGCAGGGAAGTAATCCTTTTCTTCTTTGCATTCATTGATCTCAATAATGGTTTCCATATGCGGTATCGTTTAATGTTTTGGAAAGACAGCCTCTCCGGTCAGGCTGCCAAAAACAACTGGAAAGAGAAATTAGACGTCTCTGGTCACATCCTTCGCGCGGTTGGAGCCGAACCAGTTACCGTTGTACTCCTTTGCCTCAGGATCATAATCCACGGTGATTACTTCATCCTTCTGAATGTTGAACTTGTGGATGTCTTCGTCACCAAACACTTCAAAGAGCAGCCTCTTTGGATTCTTTTCACTGGTCTCAAGAACGTACTTCTGAGACTGCCATGGTTTTCCCTTCTTGCTCGTTCCTGAGCTGTAGGGAAGCACCTCAATGACTTTTCCTGTAATTTTCATACTTGTAAATTTTGAATTGTTATTTTGAGCATATGCTCCTTCAATGCTGTCATCAAATACATAAGGAAGAGGATATTCTATGAATACCATTCCCATGGCTTCAGCGTGTTGTTCACGTAGATAGTGACGAGTCATATTCTCGGTATAATAAGCTACATGTGTCAGTTCATTGATGACGTAGCCATCCATCTGAAGCCTGTATTTCATGTTATGTCTTCTCTTGCAGAAGCCCAGTACACGATTCATCTTCCAAGGCATACCTGAGTTCTGAAGGAAATTGTTGTATCTGAATGAAGCCTTGAGCGATTTACTTGTCAGTGCAGAGAACTGCTCTTTTGTGAGCTTAAGACCGAGCTGCTTGGCTATGCGTGACACAGTTGATCTGGACACATCAGCCTTTCTCGCAATCTCGTTGATGGGAAGTTTTCCGTAGTAGGCTTTGACAATCTTGATAGCTTCATATCTACCGTCCATGAGTTTTCCGAACTTCTTCAGAGAAAGTTCCTTTGCCTTGCGTGTAACAGAGATGACACTTATTCCGAGTACATTGGCAACATCCTCATTACTGCATACAGGATATTTGCTTATCAGTATATCCATCATCTCCAGTGTCCAGTCAATTTTCTTACGGGGACAATCCTTCTTGAGTCCAAGCTTATTGGCTTTACTGACCAATGCCGTAGGACAGATGCGTAGCTCCTTCGCTAAAGCCAGGTTCGACTTTGAGGGATATTCATGTTTCAGTATATCGAGCATCTCAGCCGTCCATTCTATTTTCATGATGATATCAGTTTTAGAGTAGTATTCGGATTAATATATGAATCTGTTGTTCTCACGATCTACGAATGGCAGCAGATCCTTCTCATAACGCCATAGGCAGATATCCTTCTTGTCGAAATATACGCCATCAACAGAGACAAACATCTCACATTCCGTATCATACACACCATTGAATACCTGGCATGATTCTGTGATGAAAATAATATCAATCAGTTTCTTGCCCTTGCACCACATATCAGGAAGGTAGTGAGCATTGTGATGCCATCCATCACCGAAGGAAAATGATCGGAAGAACGGATTGCCTATAGCGCTTGCTTTTGCCACGATCACTGTGATGATAAACCAAAGTGCCAACCATACTATCTGCCTGTCTGTATGATAAAAAGAAAACAGCCAGTTGGAAATAAATCCGTAGAGCACTAGCATGGCTAATGAAGCAGTGAAGGCAACAGTTGCTTTTACTATGAGTACGTTGTAGTGTTTGTTCTGTTTCATGATCTTATTTGGATTAGATAAGTGACTGTCTTTGACTTAAGGAACGAAGCTCATCCTGATGCTCGATCAGAGCTCTACGGAGTATTGCATTGAGAAGAGTGGCACGCGTAGGTCCTTTTATGCAAAGACCATCACATGTATCAGTGATCAGATCATCTATGAGTACGCAATGACGTGGTATCTCTTTGATTCGTTCATTGTATTCATTGCAGTATTTCATTACGTCTTCCAGGAATGGAGAAGCATTTTGATTTGGCTGAAGGACTACTGACGTTCCTTTCCTCGCAGCCTGAGCAGGTGTAGTTGGAACCTCAGCAACAGTATCTATCGTTTGGATAGCGTCAGCCTCTGAACTATCTTCGACAACATTTGGTGTACTCTCGTTGTTTGCCAGCTTCATCAGTTCTCCCAAGGAAGGTCTTCTTTGAAGATTCCTTTTAGGTGTATTATCACTTTTACTCATTGTTGCCTCCTTCCACGAATATATGGTTATAGATATCATTGAAGCATTCCTCAACATTGATACGCTGCTTCTTAGTCAGTTTGAATGTATTGATGCGAGTCATATCAGCTATACTCTTGATGGGAGGTGCGAAGTGCCCAAGATTAGAAAGAACAGCATCCATATCTTCCCAAAGCTTATGGTCTTCAGCTGTACCTACACGTGGATCATATTTGTTCAGGATAAAGATATCCTCAAACTTCTTGGAAAAAGGATCATTCCTGATGATGTGAGTTACCTTGACAAAGTCTTCAAGACCATCCCATGTGACTTTGTCGTACGAGAAAGGAATAATAAGATAGTCGACGTTCTGATATAATGTGATAAGACTATCCTCAATAAGATTTCCTGGAGTATCTACAACAACTACGTCTACCATCGTGTGATAGTATTTCAAGACACCGATGATATAGTTATCATTGATTTGCTTCTCTTCCTCGGTATTGCCTGGCTTGACGTTCAGATCATATTTCTGAACACCATACGGCATATCCATGTCAGGGAGAAGTTCTTCGTCACTCTTTCGGGTTTTGTCAATGGACGCCTGACGGTCAAAGTCGACAACAAACAGGTCGACTCCTTTCTCTGCCAGGTAATTGGAGAAGAGCATGCAAAGTGTACTCTTTCCTGTGCCTCCTTTTTGATTAGCGAATGCTATTGTTACATTTCTTGTCATCATCTTCAATCAAATTAAACTTCCAGAACGTGTCCGGATCAAATTTGATGCAAAGATATTATAGGATTATAGAAATATAGCAATTAATTATTATAATAACGTATTACAAAACAGGTTTTAAGTTTTCTGTAATATAAAACCATAATAACAGTATGGTTTATGTGTTCTTGCGATCAGATTTTTATTATGGTTTTATATTAAAACAGCATACTCCTAAACGAAACAATAACAGATTTGTAATGAGTATGCTGCTTTATTGGAATAGAAAGTGTTTGCTATGTTATTCAACCATGTAAATCTTTCCTTCAATTTTTACCCAGTCATTAATGCTTTCAATGGATTCGATCCTACAGAAAAAAGCCTTGCCAGCATCCATCAGACGGGAAATGATCAGGTTTAGTTTCCGAGGTACCCAGCCGATACGGGTATCATCATACCAGATGCCAATGGCATTGTGATCATATTTGTTTTTAGGATCACGTATCATGCGAAGCACAGTCTCGGGTACAAGCATTGGTTCCACTTCGTGTATTGTATCACAGTAGTTGGTTCCGGCTACGGTGATATCAAGCAGAAAGATTTCTCTACTGAATGGCTGCAGACTAGTTGATGTGCCAGTACCGATAAGTGCCAACAACTCTGGTGTCAGTTTTATGATACCTGTGTTCATTTCTTATATTCCTCCATAACATCAACAATACCTTGTAGGCGTGTTTTGATACTTTTAAATTCTTCTATCTCGTCCTTGACAGCATCTTGCCTTTCCTTTACCCAATCCTCATCAAAGAGCTTGTCTCGATACATGAACGGGAAGGAGCTGTTCATTACATTTATTTTTCCCTTCAAGTTATCTACTTTTTCTTGTAGTAAGGCTACCTGACGTTTAAGTTCATCATATGAGCTTTCAAAGTTGTCCTCCCCAATGCTTTTGCTGTCAAGTAATAGTGCTATTTCTCGGAGCTTATATAGGTCACAAATTTTATATGCAGCTTGAACTTGCAGGAATAGCGCCACCTCTCGGTCACTCTGGTCAGGATGCAAATCTGGATGGAGCTGCTTGACAAGCAGTCGATAGAGATCTCTCATTTCCTTGCTTTCTTCCTCAGATAGAGGAGGAGCATTCAGTATTTCTCTAGCCATCTGAAGTCGTTCTGCTTCCTGTGCAAGTATGCGGTTATATTCAGCTACAGCTTGCTTTACCTTTTCCTCTATTGCATTCAAGTCCGGTCTCTCATCACGGTTGATGAATGCCTGGAGCAGATCTCGTCTCATCTGAAGAGTCTTGACCTCAACCTGAAGGGCAAGGCGTTCGTATTCCAACTGACCAATAAGCTCGAGGTACACAGAACAAAGCTTTGGACCCTCGTACTGATCCATAGCGTCTCTTTTTTCTGTTAGTTCAGAAAACAATTTCTTCAAGCGATTGTATTGCTGCTGAAGTTTTCTTCTTTCGGGTGAAATATCTATATTTGCCATAATCGTATCTTATAATGATAATGCAAAGATAGTCTTGATATGTTTAGCCAGAGCGAACGAAACAATAATTATTTGTAGGTCTTACCTTTATCTGCTATCAAAACATAGATACAAAATAAGCCTCCTCAAATTGAGGGGGCTTTATTTTTTTGCTTATAATAAGCACCTTAAGAGTTGGGATATCTTACAAGACATCTTTAAAGAATCCGAAGTCAGGATCAACTAACGCTCGTCTATCAAGTCCCATATTTCCTTGTTCACATGATGTTTCTGATACCATAGCACAAGAAAAACATGCAGCTTTATTTAATCCATCCGAATTTTCCCAGCATAATGGATCTGCTGAACAGTCTGTAGCTCTTTGCAAGGCAGATGATATTATCTTTTCGATAAGCTCAGGTTGACCTTGCCAAACAAGTCCACCCATGCTTCCTTCAGCACCATCTGCTGTATATATTAAAACTCCACACATTTCGTCAGAATAATACAATCGCTCACTCAAACTTGCTGTTGGGTAGCCACATGAGAACTCGAGTTCTTTCATAATAAGATGGGAAAAAGTATGCAAAAGATAAAATTTGGCTCTTCCATACATTTCCATCTCGCTTGAGAGGAATTCTCCCATACTTCCAGCCTCTAATGAAGTACTATAATGTTCTTCTAATTTGTACTTTTCTGACCATTCTTTGATTTTTTTGTCGTCAAAAGCGAAGAATAGACCTTCTCCATATATTTGATTTGCTGGAAGAACTTTTACATCATTGATGTTGCCTGAATAAATAGGACGTATTTGTTCATTACTGTAGACAACCTGACCATTGACAAGTTTTGGAGATGGCATTTTTACTCTACCAAAACCAAGTTGTGTACTTGTAACAGCAAGCATTGGCACTTGTTTGATCTTTAAGAATTTATCTTTTAAATCTGATAGTTCAAACTTACTCAAATCTATATCGTTAAATTCAAATTTTGGATCGACGTCAGGTGTTTTGTCATTATCTACAAATACCTTATATTCTTCTAATCGATAAGTCTTAACAACATCTACTTCATTTGATATACCAAGGAATTCATTTTTTACAGCTTCTGCTTCACCAATATTTATAGTATAATCATTGTCCTCAGCAAAATCAATTAAATCTCCCAAGCTATCAATATATTCTTCTTTTGTTAGTTCTGGTTTATTCCTAAGCTTGCGGGTATATTTGTTTTTGATTTCTTCCAAAAAATCCATGGCATCTCCTTGAAGAGTGGTTGTGTTCTGTGATGTCCATGACAAAGGGACATACAAGCTACTTTGAGAAGAAGCATAGTAGATACTATTACTTGTTACCATAGCAACTTGCATTATTGTTCGATCATGTCCTTTCAAACATCTTTCATGAGTTGGTACCCAATTTTGTCCAGGAACAGGTTCCCATGGCTTTTCTCCTCTACAAAATGCTTTTAGGTTCATAATACCGGCTAAAGAAACAGTCTTTTGACAATGGTCGCATTTTAATGTTCCCCAAGATTCGGATTGATTTCTGTTGAAAATCCATTTTAAAGAATGATCTCTGTTTCCACCACAATGGTTTTCGCAAGGATAGCCAAACAGATCAAAACCACTTTCGTCGTCTACCTTTTGTCCATCCAAGCGAGCGCAGAAATACTTATACCAATCAATATCAGAAATATGTCCATTTTCACAGATTAATACCAAAGAAACAGGTGAAAGAGGTCTATATATCGTAGGATCATTCAACTGTGCCTTAAATTTTCTAAATGTTGGTGCATGAGGATCACGGGGTGGAGCAAAATATTCATCTTTTCCATCATTGTGCTTACATTTCTTGCCATTTAGTGTAAATTCTTCATGCTTCCATATATCATACCATTGATCAATCCTTTTAAGTTCAGATTTAGATGAGATGAACCATTTAGGAAAGTCAACAGCAGGAATGTAGAACATATCAGAATGAAGGTCGTGATGTTTCAATTCTTGTTCCTTGTATAATGGGTGTTCCTTATAGTCAATATAATTTGCACCCGTAAGACTTACGTGTGGAATTGCAGCAAATAATTTTAAATTTACAAATCCTTTTTTGTACTGTAGGAACTTTATAAATCGTTCATCTTCTACAACTTCAGAACCTGTTTCGTCCTGATGTTGTTTACTCGTATATTGTGAATGTGCTGGGTTATTTATGCTTTCTGTTAAAGCATTTATAAATGCCCATTGGTTAATGTTTAATGGCATGATAAATCCACCCCATTTTGTAGTAACCACTGCACCAACTCCAGAAGTAGAAGATAGCATCTTAAACTTACTAGAACTAATATTATATTGTTTGTCAATATTAATGTCCATTTCTATCGAATTACATGAATAACTGATTCGGGTTCAATAACTCTTAACGCATTTGGTACTAGCCATTTGTCAGATGGAGATTCTCCTTCGAAATCTTCAGGAGATGCAAATAATGAAACTTCAGTAGCATCTCTTTTGCCGTACATTGAGATGTAATAAACAAGGTTTTGACCTGTTTGATTAGCCGCAGTCTGCCATATATCAATGCTTTTATCTATCTGATGATGAATAATTTTCAGCATATCAGGTGTCAATAAAGCTGCTTCTTGTTGTGGCAGATTTGTTGTTCTTTGTTGTCTGCGGTCAAAATACTCTTTAAGTTCTTTCTTCAAATGTTGAGCAAGTGTATCATTCATATTTGCAGCATCTTTTCTATTACCTAAGCCATCATATTTCTGCCTAATAATAGCAGCCAGATACAATGGCAAAAATCTTTCTACTGATTTTGGAGAGAAAGGTGTAATTGAAATTGGCTCAACATAATAATACAATTTTTCATGAAATTCACGAAACTTCTCAAAGTGTGATACATCACGTTGGTTAAATGGGCTATGAAGAGTAATAACCAAGCCTTCCTTCTCTCGAGCAACTCGAGAACTTGCTTGAATATATTCTGCTATGTTTCTTGGCATTGAATTCATAATAATCGTATTGAATCTAGAAACGTCAAGACCTACAGATATCATATTGGTAGCCAGTACCATATCTGCAGGCATTTGAGCGTGCTGCCATTTACCATCCTCATCCTTAAAAGGAAGTCTCTTCTTTGGATCCCAGGTTTTATTCTGAGCTGCAGCTAACTCTTTAACAGCTTCTTCACCAGAAAGTCGGCCTGTTAATTCTGATTTTCTGAAATGATCATTATATGAATATAGACATTCTAGCATATTTGAATATCTTAAAACACGCTTGAATAGACGACGAGTATACTTTGTAAATTCCTGATAGAACTGAGCATCAGTTTTACCAACTTCCTTTAAACTGTTAAAATAGGAAATGACAGTATAGTAGTAATCCGCAGCCTTCTTGAATTCATCACTAAAAATGATATCCTTGTTCTGTAATTCAAACAAAGCTCTATGAACAAATAGAATCGCAGCAAGTCGAATTTGCGTTGTCATTTGAGTTCTACCTGTAGGTAATACACCCATGTACTTACGTTTAGCAACATAAGTCCATTCCTTATCTCCTTCATTCTTAAATCGCTTATAAAACGCAAAGAATGAGTCATCATAATCTACACCATTTTTAGGGAAGATGCTGACATCCCTGTCATAAAGCGCCCTAATTTGAAGAGAAGTATTTCTTGTTGTAGCTGTTGAAGAAATAATCTTTGGTCTTATAATGTTACCTTTTGAATCCTTATAGGAACAAAGTTGATCAATAGCACATTCGTATAAACTTACTGCAGATCCAAGAGGACCTAGTAAGAGATGCAACTCATCTTGGATAATCAGATCAGGAGGCAGACAATTATCTGCATGGAATACTCTTCGAGAATCTTTTGAATTGTCGCTATCAACTTTGTGAGCTAATTGAGCAAATTTATCAACAGTACCAAACAACAGTGTTGGAGGGGTCTTATAAATATGTTCGTCACATAGTCTTACTGGATATGAATTTTTTCCACCAAACGTACATTTGATGTTATGGCAACGAAAGTGTTGTTCTCTATTTTTGGTAACAGGGTCTATTGGTGATCCACACCAAGGACAGACATCAAGTGGGACTTTTCCATGACTTCTTTGCCAATTTTGAGTTTCTTCAACCAAGTCATTATTGTTATTAGGTAATGAAGCACTACCTACATAAAGACCGATAGAAATTTCAGAATCTCCTAAGCCATATTCTTTATTTCCCCATAGTCTGATTTGTTCCAAAGCCATAATCAATCTTAATGCTCTTTGGAATTGTTGTGTAGTAAGCAAACGCAAAGTGTACCTCATTAATGCTGCAGTTCCACCACCTTTGACTCCATAAATTCTCCTTCGGTTTATAATTGTCAATGCAATAATGCCCAAGTATGCCTCAGTTTTACCTCCACCTGTAGGAAACCAGACTAGATCAACAAGTTCGTTGCGTTCTTTCCATTCAGAAGAGTCGTTTCTTCTGAAAATACCATCAAGATTGAGTAAAATAAAAGCTAACTGGAAAGGTCTCCATGCTGCATTCACTCCTTTGAAAATGGTAGTATCGTCAGCTTCCTCTTTATAATAATCAAAAGTTAATTTTTTCTTATCGGTGACTACTTTTTCCTTATTACATGCTGCATTATGCCACAATTGCATAAACATTGCGGCATTCATTAATCTAAATGCAAGCATTCTATCAGGTTCTTTTAGAAAATCAATGATATTGGCTTTGATTCTCTCGTAATCATGCTGACATTTTGTTTTGTTATCTTTAGCTATTGAATTATCAACAGATAAGGTATCTATCCATTTAGCATATGATTCTACAAAATCTAATAAACCATTAACGATGTCATCATTTGTAGCTTTTGAAAAAATTGAAAGCCACTTAAACTGAAGACATTTTGGAGAGTTAAGGTATGGTTCAGCATATATCTTTCCATCGTTAGATAAGATCTCTTTCTGCTTATTTCGAGGGACAGGTTCTACATCTGGAGTTTCGACAGTTGGCAGATATTCTGACCACACATGCATTATTCCGTCCTTTAAACCCCAATTTACAGAGCATAGGTGTCCAACGCCATAGTCCTTTATATTGCGATAAAGAAATCTCAAATTATTTGCTTCTTGATCTTTAGCCTCATACTTGTTAACTTTGTGATATTCTAATAAATATGGACTTGATATATCGATAGATACACCAAAGAAACTTCGTTCATTAACTTTTTCAGTTACAATTGAGAAATATCGTACTTCATCACTTCTAACTTCTGTTGATGTATTAACTACAAGTACCTTTAAATACAATTTTCCTTCATATTTTAATGCTTGAAGCCATACATCTAAAGACAATGTAATACTTGGGGAAACCTCAACCTGTATGAGGTCCTTTAAATCACTATATTCGTCAGCCTTATAAATACGTTTGGTAGTTAAATCAATATTTTTTAGATTTAACTCTTTTGAGAAACTAATAGCTTCCCAGTAACCAAATCCTCTTGGATCAAATATAGAAATTACATCTTCGATATAGGAAATGAATGTCTCATATTTCTCAACAGATTCGATTCTATGTTTTACTTCATCTTCTTTGCCTGCACATGTATAATTTCCATCGATATCAAAGTTATTAAGCTTTGCAAACAGACGCTCTTTGTATGCGCTTAGATAACGATATTCAGGCTTAAAACTTATATCCGAATATATTGGACAAAGAGAACCGTCTGCATTAGTTGCCACCTTGTGACAGAAATACTTGTTGACTTCTCGTAATCCATCTCGAGTATTTTTTAATTCCTTTTCCGGTATACCACTTACTATTTTAATATTGCTATCTTCAATGGCAACAATCTTGCCAATTTGCTTTATGAATTCTGGATCATTTATAAAAGCCTGAAATCCTTCAACATCATCAATAGCTATTCTTAATGTTGAAGCAGCTTTGACTTTTCTATAGTAGCGACCACCGATAGTTATTTTTAGATCCTTATTTGCATTTTTCTCGTCTAAACAACAAGATATTCCAAACTTATTCGGGAATCTTCTTCCTAGAGAATCAATATCTTCAGTGCGGTCAAAGTTTCTTTCCTCTGATATTTCGTCTTCTTCTGGTTCCTCAGAATCATCTTCATTATCGTCATCTGTGGTTTGATCCCCAAGATCTGTTGTGGAAGATATAATGTCTTCCTGCTCCTTCTTTGGGAAAAGAATAGCAGAACTGTAAATAGAACCTGGAGTTGTATTAAGTACTTCGCCAAAAGAAAAAATACCATTCTCATCTATCTCGTCCTCGTTATGAGAAACAAGATATCGACCATTGCATCCACCAGGACCAATCAATTGTTCTCTGATGAACTTCTCAAGTGAATTTCTTTTCTCTAATATCATTGCTTTATATTTTTAACAGATTCATAATTTATTTTCTCTTCAACTTCTGATAGAATTTGTTCTATATCGTCTGTTGTTGATATGTCAAGTAAATCTAATGTCTCCTCACTCAAGGCATTTAAAACATCCTTATAATTCGTGGTAAGCAAGGCCAAACTCAAGAAATGTCTTATACTTGTGGTAATAGACTCAGTATCGTTCTTTGTCCTTTCCTTTATGCGACGAATCAAATTAATATATGGAGGTCTAATACCTAAATAGTCTTCGACAATATATTTTTGCATTTTTCTTGCTCTAGGAATACCATATTCAGGATCTAGCCAGCGTTTAAAAGAAAAGAAGCTAACAATATATCGTTCATTGAAGTGAGACATTATTTCGTCATATACTTCGTGGTAGGACGATTGTTCAACTTTCTTTCGTAACAGAATTTTCCATAGTTGAACATCAGAATCTATTTCTTCTTGAGATAATCCGTATGAAGGCTGTTCCTTAAACATTTTCTCACTACGGTTATCTTTTTCGTTTTCCGAATCAACTCTGTTGTTGTATACAAGCTTTACCAAAGGAGTAAGTGATTGTATTTGCAATTCGTTACAAGATTCATATAAGTCCAAAAGATCAGAAAGAGGAGCAATCCCTTTGTTGCTTCCATACTTATAAAGCATCCATTCGGAACGGTTATAGGATCGTTGAGAGTTGTCGCTGAATTGTACAACTGTTTGTTGTACTGTTCTACTGGTGTTTCTATCAAGTTCTTCTTCTCTAGTATCTTCTGGTAATTTTTTAACCGGTCTTTTGTATTCAACGAATTGAGGTTTCATCTCAGAATTTCTAAACTCTGATTTCAAAATTTTCCTCATTGCTTTACCATAATTGTATTTTCCCCATTCATAATATTGTCGTAAGAAGAAATAGTTATCTATTTCAAGGACTTTTTGCCAAGGATTTATACAATATGGGTCAAAAGAATTCGGATATTTATGGAATATACTTTCTGTATAATCATTTCTAAAGGACATGATTATTATTTTAGGGAACTTTATTCCATTTTGATAAGTTCCGTTTTCATTATATCCACGTAAATCTCCGAATGTTCCAATTTTAACCTTAAAGGCTTCACACTTACTAGTTAAATAATTTTTAAAATTAATCTTAAGTTCCTCAGAAATATCGTTTCCTGTGATAACATAAACATCACTGTGATATACAAAGTGTTGAACTTGCATCTCAGCATTTTTATTCCAAAGCAACGAGTGAATATTGAATATTTCCCTAATTAAATTTTCGTCTGCTTCTGATTCGTCAATTAATTTTGAACTATATTTTTCCTGTGATGGTTCAGAAATACACAAAGACATTTCGTTTCTTCGTGCAATATAACGTTCCAATCCATTTGTAATATCATCAAATAGATTCTCATAGTCTTGCTGCAAGTCGCTATAATCCTTACCTAAAGCTATGGTGAGAGGCTTTATGACTCTTTTACCTGTAAGCTGTAGGGCTTCCGAATATGTAAACGAGATAAAATCAAAAGATTCATCATCAAACACTTGTAAGCGCTCTTTCATTCGTTGCTTAAAATCAAGTAATCGACGAAGTCTGTATGGCTTTTTGGAGAAGCAAAAGAAAAAAACATTTCTCAATCCAATCCCCGAGTTCACGAAATCGTCTAAATATGGTTTCTGAAATGCTTCATGGCAATAATCAGCATATCTTCCATCGGGAGTTTTTGTTGGAAAAACAATGAGGTTTTCTATGCGCACATCTCCATCATACTCTGTAATTTCCTCATAAAATTTATCCGGATCTTCTGGCACAAGTGATAAATGATACTCATTAGTAAAAATATTATCAAAATTTGTTATACAATGGCTTAAATACCAGAATCGGTTTACAGTTTTTCTGTTATATGTTCTGCTTGATACTCTATGCTCAGACCAACATTTGTAAAGATAATCACTATACACAAGTGACTTACCATAGCCATATACTTCGTGTCTTGATCTATCGAGAATTCTAGAAAGACTCTTTTCAAATTTAAAATTCTCGTGAGCAAGTTTCATTTGTTTTTGGGTTTTAACATCAGCAGGAATAACAAATGCTTGTTTGTTTAAATTATCACTAACAAATGATTTCCAATCTTGGCTAGTGTAAAATCCCATTTTTAAACACACGAAATCTTCAGCTATCTCTTGTGTTTCTTCTGAACATTCAGGAAAGTATGCTACAGGTATTTTTAGATCGTTGTCTTCACGGTCTAGAAAATAGTCAATTATTATATTGATTGTAAGTAAAAGATTACGTACACTATCTATGTCCTTAGGATTTCTCCTAAGTTTCATAATTTCAAGAATACTCTCAAAATTTGAATCTACTGTTTGAAGTGCTTTATTAAAATCCATTTTTTACTGCTGAGAATAAATTATTATTTGTAATTCCATCATGGCACGTGTAAAACCAACGTATACTTCAAAAAGAAAATTTCTGAAATCCCCGATAGTACATCTCTCTGGTATTACAACTATAACTTTATTTGTTTCAAGTCCTTTATATTTTAGAATACTTGTGTATGGAATGGAGGACTTATCTGGATTTGATATGTCGTTTTCATCAAGAAGATGGACTCCAGGTTTACACATTAACGATTCATAAATAGTCATAGAATCATCATTCGGTGTATTAATATGCTTGAATGATGAGTGAACTAATACTACTGTCTTCGCCAAATCCTCGCTTTCTTTAACTGCAGTCTTAAAAGCTCTAGAAAGTTCTTTATTACTCTTTGTTAGTGTAACATGTAGGTATTGCTGTTCAAAATTGGTCAAAGATAGGATATATCTTGTATAGTCAGCATTATCGCTCAAATCAAGCAATTGATTAGCAATGTTAACTATCTCTTTGTTAGTTCTGACTCTTTTATTCTCGTTCAACTTATAATGAACTGAATGTGTAAGTAAGTTTTCAACTAAATTTTCAATATTTCTATAGTTGCTATTAAATCCTTGTTCAATATCATAGAAAATAAGATAATTACCAATTGACAAACCTTTACCTTCTTTAGATAAAAGATTATCAATTATAGTATCTATACCTAGATCAGCAATATCTTGTGCTTCATCAATGATAATATAATCATATAGTTTTAGATCACTAGAATTAATTATCGAGCGCACATATTCAGCAGTTAGTGATACTGTTGATTTGTCAGAGCACCCATTCAACGATGAAATATATTTACTATATGTGAATACTTCGCAATTGTATAAGTCTTCTTGTACTAGATCTTCTTTTACTCTAGCTTGCAAAAGTGTGTTTTGGCACAAATATAGTCCATTAAGCCCATTGTGTTTTTTGATAAATGCTTTAGCTAGGGTGGTTTTCCCTGTACCAGGTCCACCTTCTATGATGATCCTTTTGTTTCTTGATAAGCCTTCAAGAATGTCCAGATTACTTATTTGTAACCAGTTAAGGACTTCAGTTAAAGTAGACTGAGAATATCTGCCTTTATCTTCAAGAGTCGGTGATAATATTTCTACAATTTCTTCTAAGTTATCTTTAGATAGCATCTGAATGAAGTTCTTCTTGGCAGAATGTTCTCTTGCTTCATCGAGGATATTTTCGCAGAAATCAGCAAAGGATTTGCTATTGTTATCTTGAAGGGACTTATCCCATAACCAAAAGCTTTGGTCTAGTTGTTCCAAATGATTTGTAGAACTCATTTCCTGGTGAGGAAATGCAACAGCGTAGTCAACAAATATCTGATCACTATTTAGGACTCCATTATTGAGCAAAGCCCATTTGTATCGACTAGCTTGGTCAAAAGGAGATATTTTCATTGGCGTAAGTTTTCCATTATTACCAGAATAGTAATATCTGCCACCAACTACTTCAATTTTTCCACCTTTAACTTCTAGGACTATTGCACCTTTTTCACAAATAAGTAAGAAGTCTATTTGGATTTCAGACTGTCCAGCAACAGCGATTGGTAATGATAAGTCATACCAAACGTACCAATTTAAGTTGCTACCTTCGCAGTCGTTCTTTATTCTCTCAAACATATCTGCTTCTCCTTGTAGTAGGGAACCATCTTCGTGACGACCAATTACTTGTTCGAGAGTTCCTGTTCTTCTTGACTTATTTATGAATGCCATGTCTATTTGCTTACTAAATTGTACAATTTTACATCCTCTATGTTACATTGGTTCTTAAAAAAGGACAACACCTTATTACAACTAGAAATTCTTCTTTTTTGAGTTGATTCAGAAAGAATTGACATATAATCCCGAATATTTGTATCCTTAGTTATCATAGAAGAAATAACTCTACTATAAAAGGGATCTCTTAACAAATTGACGGCTAGAAATTTATCTTGAATGTCCTTTGTCAATACAGGGAACGTACGTCCAACAGCTGTTAAATACCATAAGTCCTTATAAAATGTTACAAGTCCAAGTTGCTGTGCAGTTTTAGCTTGATTTTCACCGTATTTAGTCAGAGCTATTGTATTATCTTTATAATTGTTGTCAGCATGCAATGCAGTTGCAATCTCAGTTAGTGTTAAACCTTTATTGCCACAAGAAGCCATTATATAGCACATGTTAGTTGTGCAATCGTCAATATTGCTCAACTGTGTAATGTCTTTGGTTGTTATTTCTTGTTGTATAGGATGCTGAATCATATATTGGAGATAATCTTTCAAATCTATATTCATCAGGAAATTCATATAGTCTTCGACTAAGTCCAACGAGAAAAAAGATGGATCATTAAGTAGAATATTTGTAGATTCTACCTCGAATTTTTTAGAGAAAAAACCTTCAACAGTATATGTAATCATAATATTTACTATTTATGTTCTGTTACTATTATTCTCAAAAATTATTTCTATCGTCTATCGATTTTATATGGATTTAT
>CAYVGR010000006.1:0-29720 GCA_964450065.1 uncultured Prevotella sp.
GATAGGGCATGCCCGAATTGGTTTTCGACATTACCTTTGCCGTAGCCATATCTTGCGCTTCCTGATATTGTTCCTGCCATATAAGCTCTTGTATGACGGGAATTGCTTTCAAGGCATCCTGATTCGCATTGTCATTGGGTTGGCCTGCCCATAGAGTCTCCTCGTTGAGCTGAATACGCTCAGTTCCGGGCACTCCATATACCATGGCCCCCAAGCGTCCATTGCCCAATGGCAAGGCATCTGTCCATACCCGTGCGGGCTCACTATACCACAATTTATACTGTGCATACAGTGACACAGCAGGCAAACATAACGAAAGGGTCAGCAAGATTGTCTTAAATAGTCTCATCACAAAACAAAATTTGAATATATTCTTCTACTACAGAGACGCATAACACCAAACTTTGTCTATAGGCAAAGAAAGAAAAGATAGTGAAAGCTTGCTTACTTGACATTTACAAGGCCTGCTCAATTCTTGTTCTCAACTCTTCTATTTCGTTGGAGGATAACCCTTCCGGGCAATCGTCAAGTTGCTGGAATATACGTTTGGCCTCATCAAAGTCACCAGCCGAATACGGCATGCCACCTTCAAAGACATGCCATGTTATTTGCTCCGGATGGGGATTGTAACACATCTCATGAATAAACAAATCATTCATGAGCAGTCCTAAAACCTCTTTTGAAATCATGTTACTATTCAACATATAAGCCAAACTACATCTTAATGACGTACTTTGGCTTATATTGTAACCAGTATTGTGGAATACTATTTCACTTTTCTCAACCAGAAGATACCCTTCCCATCTAAAAGGTATCTGTCGTTCAATGTCATTTTGTTGTTTACCAACTTGATGTCACCACTCTTCTTGTCTATTTTGCGAATTTCGTAAACACCCGATATTACAGGGATTATAACTTTTGCAGCGAGCTCCTCTGCATAAATCAATATATCATTTCGAGTGTTGTCCATGATATAAACATCTTTGACATCTCTCCTCGGAACCATCGTTGCCACGCTTTCGAGAAAATCGGCATCTCTGACATTGATTGCCGGACAAGATCCTCCTGCCATCAAAACTGCCCATGCCATCTCCGGGTATTTCTGCGCATAATATACAACAGCCTTATCGGGATAAGCTGTCCGGTATTCACTCACTCCACGATAAACATCTTCGAAACGTGCGCTTCCCGAACGAATTTTTCGGGCATACTGTCGTGGAGCCATGTTCACACCACCCTCTGGGGCATAAAGTCCTTTATTATGGTAATACCATTGCTCAATATTGATAATGTCCACAACGTCCGCATACCGCTTGTCATTCATGACAGCATCCTGCACATCCTTATTAACCGACAGCGATATCATAGCATGTTTGCCGGTTTTGGTCTCCCATTCACGAACCGTATCCAGCCAGAACTTTACAAAATCAAGCGGCCCGGTAAATTCCTCGCCAATAGAATGAACAACATTTAGATTGTCAGCCAGGGCATCGAGAGAACTCATGATATATTTTTTGTGAAGTTCTCGGCGCACCGGATGAGTTACATCATAGAAACATTCTGCCATGAAAATACGCTTGTCGCCCGTAAAAGGTACTGGCTCAGGAAACTGCGTGTCGTTCACGTTGTTGGTAGTTCGCCATGGTGCATCCACCCAGTGGGCGCCGGCTTCCAATATATTGTGCTGAAAGTAATGCTGGTTTACAAGCAGAATGCCATGCTTGGCACCCTTCTCGGCAAACTCATTGAGACGGGCAAAATACCATGGGTTAAGCCGGGTAAGATCGTATTTGCTCAGCCCATCCCATGCCTTTCCCTTGCCACTGCGCATGAAAGGCTGCTCATAATAAGGTGCCCAGGTATCTCCATCACGGCGACGCACACGCTCATGGTCGTCACGACGGCGATCATACCACAGGCCGTAATTCTGATTGTACCACAATGTGTGATCACGGGTCATACGCAACACCACGGAGTCGATACGGTCGGTAAGTCCCATTCCTTCCTGCCCGGGTACAAACCGAGTCACCGCGTACGATGCCTTGGGCAAATAGTTGTACCTCGTTTTACCGCTCCACCAGGGAGTATTGTGACGCCCGCCAACCAACAACTTCCCATCGGCCACTATTTTCCCACCAATAATGGCAAACGAAGGAGTTCCTGCCGAAGGCTCCGCAGTGCTCGAATACCTGAGTCTGTCTACGTTCTTGGCTTTCTTAAAATCCATTGGAGCAACAAGCTCCGCACGATTAATCCACATTTCGAGGGTCACGCGGGGCTGTCGGGCCTCAGCAGTCAGCTGCAATGCCTCGTCTATAGTTGGACTGGTCGATGCCTTGGTGCTGCGCACGAGCGTCCGGCATTGTGCCGAAACGTCGCGCCCCAGTCGTTTCCCAAGCATTTCGGCAAAGATGCTGCGTGGCTGAACATGGTTGTTCGATTCGGCAAAAGAACCCGTCCCGCAAAACTGTGCCCAGCACCCGTATGTATAATTGTTGGCATCGGGAGAAATACTATCACAGTAGATTCCTGCTGCCGTACTCTGATAGGCCAAGCTGTTGGCAGTGTTCCAACCCGCCCCGAACTTCTCAATCCAGAGGTTGGTCATCTTCAAATCGTTGCCATCGATATTTACATTATCAAACAACAGTCCGGTTGCCCATGAGCCAACCGACCCACTGAACCCTTGCGATTCATAGCTGTCACACTGCACAAAGGCATTGGGGCCGGCAGCACATTGCCCGGCAGCAAAATCGTTGATGCCCTGTTCGGAATAGCAGCGTTGGAAAAGACACTTTTCGCCTAACACAAAGAAAGTTCGGCGGCGAAGTCCTCCTATCTCCGACACCGGCTCCTTCGATATACAATCTTCCACCGTAATTTGCGACCCGGTTTGTTGTATCACGACAGCCGACCCTGCAAAATGACGGAAATCGACCATTCGCACCCAGCAGTTGCGGGCGTTGGCCATATAGACACCGTCCCAGCAATGATTTTCGTCATGAGGAAAGGCTTTGTCATAATCAGAGACAAGTGTCAGGTTTTCTACTCCACAGTTCTCTATCCGACCGCTCCAGCAATAGCGAATCACCTTGGTTTCAGCATATTTACCGTCGAGAGCCATCGACAATGGCGCGTCTAGAGTAATGTTGTTGCCCGTGACACTTTCCACCTGTCGATCCCAACAAATATCCACTTCTCCCGGATGCCACCCAAAATAACCAAGATCCGCACCTCCACCAAAGGTTGCACATCCCAAAGCGTTAATCCATTTCTCGGTGGAAGGACGGTAAATCATGATTTGGTCGCCGACAGACAAAGTGCCGTTTACGGCAAGATGCTTGCTATTCAGTGGCACATAGACCGTGGAGACCGACAGCGTGTCGAGTCGCACCCGATCGTCATGCCCCTCAATATACAACAGTGCCCCCCGGTCTACCCCTTTCTTTTTCAGTACCGTTTTCTGTTTCTCCGACCCTCGCAACACCACCCCCGATGCAGTGATGCGAAGAGGTTTAGACAACTCATAAGTGCCATTTTCCAATACAACTGCCCCACGCAAGCCAGTTGTTCGATCGGGGCGCAATGCTGACACATAGTCAATAGCCTTTTGGATACGTGCAGCATTATCACCATTCTTCCAAGGCACATATACTTCCATGCGCGCAATGGGCAGTGGCTGTTCCGACATGCGATAACCACAGTAACTGTAGTCTAATGGAGAGGGTTGCGCAGAGACCTGCACAACCCCCACCATGATTGCTATTGTCAATAAAAAACGCTTGACTGACATCATCATCTTGTTTATTTTTTCTTCTTCTCTGCCTCTATCCTCTTGTACCAAGCCTCGCGTTCTTTCACAAGGTCATAGCCACGGGAGGACAGCCAATTATTAATACGTCCCTTGTATTTGCCAAACCATTTGTGCTTAGACTTGGAGTCGCTGGCATCCATGGCAAATTCTCGGGCCTCCTTCAACCAATTCAGTATCTGGAGCTTCTCTTCCGCCCTGAGCGACGGTATCATCGCGAGCGTGGCATCATAGGTTACCTTCACCACATGATAGGTCATGCCATCTTTTACGGCTTCCACCTGTGCATCAGTGAGATAGTTGGACAGGGCGGCAGCAAACTCAAAATGATGCTTGTACAATTCAGCATCCCTCGCATTCTCAAGATTGGTTATCAGTTGTGTCTTTCGGCTCTTGTCCAGATTATCAGAACCCTTAGCCTCCTTAACCTTGTCGTCACAGGCGTCGTGGATGTCGCCCAAGGTGAAATAGCGATTACTGATAATATGCAGCACATTCTCTCTTACTGCAGCATCGGTGAGTCCCAATTTGTCTACAATCTTCTGCGAGCGCGACAGGATAACCTTTACGTATTCAGCATCGCGCCCCTCACTATTGAGCTTCACCTGTGCCGTTGACGACAACGACAACAGGCATAAGCTAATAAACAGAAAAATCTTTTTCATTTACCTTCACTATTAATATTACATCAACTTGCCTTTCTCGGCCAGCGTGTCATAATTGTTGTTGAGATTGCGCCAGTCTATCTTCGTCTTCGTGCTGATACCATTGATATATTTCTCAATATTGGTGTAGCCATCGCCATTGATATCGCCATTGGCATCAGAAGCATCATGGGGGTTCAGCCCGTTGGCAATCTCCCACTCGTCGGGCATACCGTCACCGTCGCTGTCGACGTATGGTGTACCCGAATATTCAGGATAGCCGCCCATTTGGCGCGGGTCGGTAATGATACCCTGCTTGTAGGAATCCTTGGCCAAGCGGCGGTATTTGAATGTGCCGTCCTTGTCCTGACTCTTCTCGTGCATGCCCCAATGGTCTCCATAAGGATTGTCCTTGGGCAGCTTCTTCACATAATAGGCCTCACCTGTGCGTACCTCGTCTATTACCTTTTGGTCTACTGCATCGCGACAGGGAACCATGGCTCCGACATTGTCCAACACGTGTTCATAGGCGGCCTTGGCCGACATCATGCTGATATGGGGCATGGCCAACGGCTCGTTCATACGCATACCATCGATATATCCCTTAACGTCGGGCTGACTCTCCACCTGCACACCTCCGTTCCAGTTGTCTTTCGTCACCGCGTCATTGCCTTCCATGATGTTGCCGTTAACATACGCACGACCATAGATTTTGCGATTCAAGCGGCTGAGACCAGACTCAGGCTTCAGGATGCGATGACCCACCGGAGAGTTTTTCGGCGTGAGGGGGCCGGGCTTGAAATAGTTGTTGATAATATTATATTGTGCCGTGTAGTCACCACCATCGACCGAGCGATGCACCCAGTTGTATATCACATTGTTTACAAAATTGAAGATTCCATTCCACCCCACCGAAGGGTTACGACCGGCATTGCTTGCCCAGAGGTTACGCATGAACGAGCAGTTCTCTCCACCAAGCGTACTGCCGAAAGCATGATTGTAGGTATCGAGTGCTTTAGCCGATATGGTATTCTGAATGGTCACGTTCACCGTTGGCAGTTTTTGCTTATCATAAGCCTCACCAGGACTATACATGTGACGATAGAACGAGATATTCTCGTCCAGTCCCCACTCACAGGAGCAATGGTCGATCATGATATTTCCCACAGGGTTTCCACCGAAAGAATCCTCACGATCCCATACATTGGTCCTACCTCGGCGGAACCTCATGTGGCGAACGATGACGTCGTGAGTGTCTACCTGAAATGATTCGCCTGCAATGCACACGCCATCTCCCGGTGCTGTCTGTCCCGCAATCGTGATGTATGGGGCACGGACAAAAATAGGAGATTTGAGATGGATAATGCCGGAAACATTGAACACGACGATTCGCGCACCACCCTGCTCGCATGCCCAACGGAAAGACCCTGGGCCATCGTCATTGAGATTGGTCACCGTAAGCACCTTACCGCCACGGCCACCAAATGTGTACATACCACCTCCTTCTGCTCCGGGAAATGCCGGAATTTTGGCTTGTCTCAGGTCATAAGGACGAGATGCGTACGGAACATAGGGTCTGCCCGCTGCCGATTCTTTCATCACAACAGGCAAGGCTTTCTCCCATGCCTCGTCAGAGTGTTTGGCCCAAGCCTTCTTCAATGAGTCAACGTGTGCCTTGCCCTCTCCCGTAAGCTGGGGATACTGAGCGTGAGCGGCCATCGGTGCAATCACCAATGCAAGTGCCGCGATTAAATATTTTCTTTTCATCTGTAAGATTGTTTTGTTATTATTCTTTTATAAAAGACGTTGACCTGGCTGGTTTGTCATCACCATGACACATTTTTTTTCGCTCAACCAGCAGGTATTTCTACATCCCAACCACACATTCAGGTTATATCCCCTATCACGGTTTCTCCCGAAAAAGTTATCATCATGTCGTACCACGAACGAAATACATACGTACGTCGAACGGAGTACGGGTGCACCTCAAACGAAGTAGATGCGTGCTTCGAACGAAGTACGATGGCATGAAGGCTTCGCGAGCATAGGAAAGAATGTTTCCCGCATAAGTATTAAAATTAGATTTTCCTATGTGTATAAATGAATAAAGGAAATTGTAGCTCGTTTTCACAAAAAATATTTAACTTTGCGAAAAGTATAAAACACCTTACTCAATTAGTGAAAACTCATAGATAGGCTCTTTAATTGTGTCTTGGCAGCATTTGAGCTTGTTTCCGGGACAACATCCCACGTAGTTTGTATTAAGATATTGGCGGTGGCGATTTTGCAAAATCCTCCTATAATAAATATGTAATGGAAACAACACAAAATTTCAAAGAGGTGGTGACGCGCCTCAAAAGAAAAGATATAAGACGACGGGTGGCTGTGGTGAGTCCACACGACAAGTCGACAATAGAAGCCGTGAAACGTGCTTCCGAAGATGGCTTTATAGAAGCTGTCATGATTAACGATGACAATCTGCAGGCAGCAGCCGAGCAGGCTGTGACGATGGTTCAGCAGGGTACGGCAGATATGATTATGAAGGGGCTGATTCCTTCAGAAATTCTGCTGAAGGCTATCCTCCGCTATAACGGCGGACTCCTGCCCGAGGGGCATCTGCTCACGCACACGGCTTGCGCCAACATTCCGCAATACCCCAAACTTCTATTCTATACCGACGCAGCCGTCATACCCTTTCCCACCCACGAGCAGCGCATTCAGCAGGTGCAGTATATGACAGACCTCTGCCATGCTATGGGTATCAAAACGCCCAAAATAGCACTTATTCATTGCAGTGAAGAGGTAGACGAACGCCACTTTCCATATACCGCAGGCTATACAGAGATTGTGGAGCGGGCAAAGCATGGAGAGTTTGGCCAATGTGTTGTGGACGGGCCGCTGGATTTGAAAACATCGTGCTCGGCAGAAAGCCTGAAGGTGAAGGGCATAGCCTCTCCCATTGCCGGGGATGCCGATGTCTTGATATTCCCAAACATCGAGGCCGGCAATGTATTCCATAAAACCATCACACTGTTCAACAATGCCAAGCTGGCCAGCATTCTTCTCGGCACGCGTGTGCCCGTGGTGCTCACGTCACGTGCCGACACCACCGACACCAAATACTACAGCCTGGCAGTGGCAGCTGCATTAAGTGGGACAGAAAAGTAAATGGCTTAAATCCATTTACGATTTAAAATATCAGCAAAAATGAAGATATTAGTCATCAATCCCGGCTCCACATCTACCAAAATGGCCGTTTATGAAGACCTTACCCAAAAATATGCAGCCAACATTCACCATTCATCCGAACAGCTGGCAGCCTTTGCCGATGTGCACGACCAATACGACTTTCGCAGGGAGTTGATCCTCAATGAGCTTCAAGGTCAGGATATAGCCTTGGACTTCGATGCCGTGATAGGACGGGGCGGAATTGGCAAGCCGGTGCCCGGAGGAGCTTACAACATCAACGAGCAGATGATTAGTGACAACCTGCATGCCCTATATCGACATGCCTGCAATTTGGGATGCAAGATTGCCTACGACATTGCTGCAATGATTCCCGGCAGCAGGGCACTGATAGCAGAACCCGGTGTGGTGGACGAACTTACACCGATGACCCGCCTGACTGGTTGGCCGGAGATTATGCGATCGAGCGTGTGGCATGCCCTCAACCAGCGGGCCGTGGCCAAGCGGTTTGCCAAGGAGTGTGGACGCTCTTACGAAGACCTGAGACTCATCGTTTGTCATCTTGGCGGCGGAATATCGATAGCAGCCCACGACCATGGCAAAGCCGTAGACGTGAACAATGCTATCAACGGTGACGGGCCATTCAGCACCGAACGTTCGGGCATGCTTCCCTGTGCAGAAATCGTGCAACTATGTTTCAGCGGCAAGTATACCAAGCAGGAACTAATGAAAAAAATGATTGGGCAAGGGGGCATTATAGCACATCTTGGCACCAATGACATGCGTGAGGTAATGAAGCGGATAGACCAAGGCGATGCGCACGCAAAACTTGTTATAGAGGCCATGGTGTACAACGTGGCCAAATGGATTTGTTCTTTTGGTGCTACCTTTTGTGGGGATGTCGATGCCATTCTTGTTACCGGCGGGCTGGCTCGCTCCGCAAAAATTGTAGACATGCTGCGCAAGCGCACCACCTTTTTGGCTCCCGTACACTGCTATCCCGGCGAGGACGAGTTGGGGGCATTGGCCGAAGCAGCACTGGCTGTGCTGAAAGGAGATATGGTGGCACAGGAATACAAATAACAATCACTGAACAAAACTTGCGTCGCCAGCATCCGATTTTGCCTTGGGATAGGCAATGGCAGTAAGTATGGCATCGATATTGGTCACAAACTAATGGCTTTTTCCCATATAGCCACGCATCAATCTGAGATAATAAATGCCCGGACACATTGTGCCGGAAGATGCCGTAAGCCGTACCACGAACTTACTTTTGGCCTTGCCCCGAGCATCCACGGCAAGGTTTGCCGGTATGGGATATTCTATGTTATAGAAACCGTTTATTTCTCCCTTCATTGTGGCCGGAATCTCAATGTCGGCCAACTTTATCCCGTCTACAGTGAGCGTGGCCTTACGTCCTTTGTCGGCCGTGGTGAAACGGCAAAGAATGGACAGGTTGTCTTTTACCCCATCGGGATTAAAAAGGGAATATTGGATAAAGCCACCTGCCTTGGCATCACGGTAGGTTTCATCCTGATAGCTGCCTGACGACGAGTCGTCGCTGTACTTATATTCGTGCCCGGCCTCGCTCTGCTGCTCCCCCGTTGCCACAAAGTCTATAGTCCGGTCGGCCAGTTTTTTATTGGCCACCTCGCTGGCAGCCATGTCGCTCTGTTCAAAATTCTCCTGTGTTTGCTGGTACCAATAGCACATGTAGCGTGCATGGTGTATCTCGTGGAATGGGCGCAGCGTCAGTTCTGACCACGCATAACCAGAAGCTCCCTCACGGCTGGCATCCAGCACAAACTGCAATTTGTCTAAGTTCTTGACCTTAATTCTGTTCAGCACATCGGCGCGATCGCCAATAAGCAACGGCGCTGTAATCAGCGACTTGCTGCTCGCCATGGCACCAGGCGCATGGTCCATACGTCCTTCGCCGGCATATTCGTTTCGAAGAGCCTCTTCTTTGAGCCCCGTAGCATCGGCATCGGCCGCGTTCTTGGCAGTGGTCTGGGCGCCAAGCAGCACCGGACCGTACTCGAATGCAATATAATCGGCATAGTTAGGACACTCTGCCGCACGTAGTGTCATGGGTAGGTTAACGGTAATGACATCGCCCTCTTTCCAATTCCGCTTCAAACGACAATAGTTGGCCGTGCCCTGAACAGCATTCAGCTGTTGATTTATTCCATTCACGCTAATCGAATAGTCTGCCGTAGTCCACCAAGGATGGCGCACGGCTATGGTGTAGGTTCCAGACTTTCCTACCATGATTTTACTTTGCTGCTCGTACGGATAACCGGTTTCCTGGGTAAGCACGAAATGCTTGCTATCCAGCTTGCTCGTCGTAAACAGATTGATATACACGGCAGTATCTGCATCGTGAGTGTAGATAAAATGACCATATTTGCTGTGATTCTCCATACCGGTTCCCACACAACACCACATGCCCTCGTTTACCTTCGAATAGATACGATAACCCTGTGGGCGGAGGGTTGTGAAGTATACGTAGCCGCCTGTCGTGGGGTCCTGAGTAGAAAGGATATGGTTGTACATGGCGTATTCATAATAGTCGGCATACCGGGCATCGTGTGTGCGATCGGACATCATTTCCGACAGCTTCATCATATTGTTGGTATTACAGCTCTCGGGACCGTCAAGTTGGTCGATATACCTATTGCTGTTACCCACCGACAGAAAGTGTTCGCCCACACTATTGCCTCCGATGCACACGGTTCGGTTATATGCCACATCGTTCCAAAAGTTGTTTGCAGCAGTGACATAGGCAGTAGCAGTGGCATCTTCCTCGCCCACACGCTCAAAACCAATATACTTCGGCACCTGGGTGTTGGCATGCCTGTTGTCCAAAAACGTGGGGTTAAGCGCTTGCATGCCGCTGATCATGGTTTTGTGACTGTACTTACGGGCAGCATTCAGATATTTGATATCACCAAAAATGGAATAAGCATCCACAAGGCTCTCGTTCATCCCACCGTGCTCTGTATCGAGTACGCTTTGCATCGTGGCATCCGATAGTTTGGATACCAGATTGACGCTCCAGTCGGCAAGTTTGCGAAAGAGCTCTCGAGCCGTGGTGTTGCCGGCATAGAGATAGGCATCGCGCAAGCCGGCCAACACCTTATGCTGACAATAGAACGGCACCCATCCGCGCCGGTTACGGAATGGGGCAATGTCGCCTGCATACATCTTTTTCCACACGTCGTTGATGGGCTGGCCACCGATAAAACCATAAAGCCCTTCGGTATTGGTGTCGTAGGCATCCTGGCAGTCTTTCAAAACGTTTATCATATAGTCGAGACGTTCTTTGAGCTGAGCCTTTGTTGCGCTATCGTGACATGCAGCATAAGCCAGAGCCAAGGCCGACACATAGTGTCCACCGACATGCCCGGAGAGGTCGAAATTGTTTCCACCCCAATTCTCGAAGTTAGGATGCTTGGACTGCCAATTAGCATATTGTCCCGAATTGAGGTTTGCCTGACGAATAAAAGGGGTGAGCAGACGGTCTACATCATATTGCATCAGCACCTTAATATTAAGATCCATCGCTGTCTTGAAAGGGCCGTCGAGCAACGTTACCTCATCCAAGTCGAAATGATGAGGATAAAGCAAGCTCTGCGCATGAGCCGGCATCCAGCTCCACAATAGCAGCATCACCGAGAGGTTGATAACTTTGAAATGTTTCATATTGATGAGTTGTATTAAGTTAGATTATGCAATCTTGGAGAGAGTCATGGTAGCAAAGATACTTAATTTATAACTTAATACCTATATAAAACATGAAAAAAGTAAATGTCAGTAGCCAAATCGCAAGTTGTTTTCTTGGAATAGTACAATAAATTAAGTAACTTTGCCAGTGAATGTTAACGTTAGTCATGCCACGCTGACAAATGAATGAAATCAAGAAAATAGTTCTTACCGGAGGCCCATGCGCCGGCAAGACCACAGCCTTGGTCAAGATTATTGAGCACTTTTCAAGTCTTGGCTATAAGGTTTTCACCATTCCGGAAGTGCCAACACTCTTTTTAGAGGCGGGGATGGACTATCTCACACCCAACCGTAATCTGTTTTACGAAGGTGAGAAAGCCACGCTCGAGATACAGCTTCAGCTCGAAGACAAGTTCATGAAAAT
Source organism: uncultured Prevotella sp. (assembly GCA_964450065.1). Taxonomy (GTDB): domain Bacteria; phylum Bacteroidota; class Bacteroidia; order Bacteroidales; family Bacteroidaceae; genus Prevotella. The sequence continues at coordinate 11,792 of CAYVGR010000006.1, forward strand.
GGCTCAACAGGTAGAAGAACCTACCGTAGTGGTATGCGATCGGGGCACCATGGACATCTCAGCATACCTCGAGCCCGACATGTGGGAAAAGATTATGAAGCTGGCCAACACCTCCCCACAACAACTCATCGACCGCTACGATGCCGTGTTGCATATGGTTTCGGCTGCCGACGGTGCAGAATCATTCTACACAACAAGCAACAATGTCCACCGGCAAGAGCAGAAAAACGAGGAAGGACTGCGCATAGCACGCGAACTCGACAAGAAGGTAATCAATGCCTGGAGCGGCCATCCGCATCTGCGTGTCATCAACAACCATGAAGACTTTGATACCAAACTCAACCGCGTGCTCAAAGAAATATCAAGCGTACTCGGGCTGGCTCAGCCTATCACCGAGGAGCGAAAATATATCGTAGAGATAACGGGCGAAATGCCGGCAACTATCGACAGCGACATTCAACAAACCTATCTCGTGTCGGATCCCGATAGTGAAGTAAGGTTGCGCAGGCGCAGCTGGGCTAATGGCAAGCACGTCAACGTGCACACGATGAAGAAGACAATCAATGGCGTGGAATAGGTAGAGACCGAACGACAAGTGAGCAATGCCCTATACCAGTCGTTGCTGTCGCAAGCCGACCCCTACCGCAGGACAATACAAAAGAAACGCCAGAGCTTTATCTGGAAGGGACAATACTTTGAACTGGACACTTATTTCAATCAGCTTGAAGGAATGGTTATCCTCGAAACCAAAGGCATAACAAGCACCGAGGATGTGAAATTTCCGCCATTCATCAAAGTGAAAAAAGACATCACGGGCAACCGAGACTACTACAATTATAACCTCGCATTGAAAAAAGCATAGCATGCACATTGTAATCGCAGGAAATATAGGCAGCGGGAAAACAACGCTTACCAAAATGCTGGTACGCCATTATGGATGGGAACCACGCATGGAGAGCGTGCTGCAAAACCCCTACTTAGAAGACTATTATCAAGACATGGAGCGCTGGTCGCTCAATTTAGAAGTGTACTTCTTAAAGGAAAGGTTTCGCGATCTCCTGAAAATTGCCAAGGCCAAGAACACTATTATACAAGACCGTTCGATTTTTGAAGGGGTGTATATATTCACGGCCAACAACCACGATATGGGCAACATGAGCGACCGAGACTTTGAAACCTACATGGGACTGTTCGAATCGATGATGATGATAGCCCGGAAACCGGACCTCATGGTGTACCTACGCTCATCGGTACCCCATCTGGTCGACAATATCCATAAGCGCGGGAGAGATTACGAACAGAATATGCAGCTCGACTATCTGAAGAATCTCAACACCAGATACGAAGACTTTATCAACAACAAATACAAGGGGCGCGTACTCACCATCGAAGCAGATGGGCTCGACTTTCTCCATTCCAGAGAAGACTTCGCACTGATTATCAGACAAATTGATACCCATTTAGCCGACATCCAGAATATCGACAACACCCTATTCAGCACGACGATATAACATATTTACAACATTCAACATCCTTCATCAAACAATAACATCATGCACATTGCAATAGCAGGAAATATCGGAAGTGGCAAGACTACACTTACCAAGATGCTGGCCAATCGCTATGGCTGGATTCCAAGATTTGAGCCTGTGGAAAACAATCCATATCTGGACGACTTCTACAAGGACATGAACCGCTGGTCGTTCAACCTCCAGGTTTACTTCCTGAACAAACGGTTTAAGGAAGTGGTGGAGATTGCCAACAGCAAAGACACCATCATACAAGACCGTACCATTTTTGAAGACGCACGCATATTTGCCCCCAACCTGCATGAACAAGGATACATGAGCGACCGGGATTTCAAGAACTACTCCGACCTCTTCGACCTGATGATGTCGCTGGTGGAACTGCCGCAACTCATGATTTATATCCGGTCCTCCATCCCAACACTTGTCAAACATATCGAGAAGCGCGGGCGTTCGTTTGAGAAAAGCATACGCATCGACTATCTCACGGGGTTGCAAAAGCGATACGAGGATTGGATAGCAAGCTACAAGGGCGACCTCATCATCATCGATGGAGACAACCTCAGCTTTGAAGACACGCCCGAAGATTTCCGCAAAGTGACCGACATGATCGATGCCAGCCTCTACGGACTCTTCCCCATGGACGACAAATAAAGCTGCAAGCCGTCGCTACGTGCAGCTCCGTCAAATCTCGACGCGGTATTCAAAGCCCATACAGCCGTCATTTCACAGTCCGTCATCAGCTGTTAACAACGAACCCAAGTTATAACCCTCTTACCACTTGCATAAGTTAAGTAAAAGAGAATAAAACCATACATCATGACAGAAACAAACGAAATAAAAACTCCCAGCATCAACCTTTTAGCAACAGGAAAAGACGGTGCCCAAGAGGTTCTGCTCATCGGCCTGAAGCCAGGATACCAAGACAGTCCGCAATACCAGCGCAGACTCAAGCGCGAATACGAGCAGAGACACAAGATAGACCACCCCAACATCATCAAGTATCTCGCGATGAAAGATGTTGCCGGTTATGGAACATGTATCGTGATGGAGTGGGAACCGGCCCGCACCCTGGCCGACTATATGCAGGAAAACCACAGCATAGAGGAGCGGAAAAACATTATCCGGCAAATCACCGATGCCCTCAACTTTCTGCATCGTGAAGGTAATATACACGGATCACTCAATCCCTCATACATATATATCACCGACCAAGGAGACAACGTCAAACTGCTGAATTTCAGACTATGCTATGCCGATCGGCTCAGCGAGCCGGCAGAATCCATGAAATTCCGTGCTCCGGAGGCCAAAGACGGCACCGTTACACTCGACGCCCGTACCGACATATTCTCCTTAGGAATGATTCTGAAAGAGTTGGACTTAGGTTCCGGATATGAAGATATAGTTTCCGACAGTTGCGGTCTTGCCCGTAACAACAGATATCCTAATGTTGACGCTTTCCGCGATGCTTTCGAGCACCGTCGGCATATGCACCGGGGAAGCACCGATACAAGACCAGGGAGGACAAACAGTAAGCGCGTAGGGGTGCTCGTCGCCACCATCGCAGCCCTGGCAATCGTTGTGGCTTTGGCCTTCTTCAACCGCAACAACAATCATACAGAAAGAGGACTGCTGACAGGCGGAGTAGCTGACTCGGCACAGATCGCAGAGGGACAATCCGTAGACGAGGTATCACAGGCCGACTTCCACCCTGACGCACAAGAAACGGCCGGAGCTGCCCATACCACCAACCCTACAAGCGGGGTCTACACCGGAGAACTGGAATTCCTCAACAAATTGGTGCCACAAATGCATATCGACATGGATAAGATATACGCATCGAGTGGTGACAAGGCTTCCATTCAGGCCAAACTGACAACATACTACAAGGGATTGCGCAAGGCATTAGGCAACAAAACTGATGAACAGTTTGCCGCATACGACAAGGCTTTCATGGATTACAGGGCTAAAAAAGATGCCGAACTATGAAAAGGGCACCAATACTCCTTGTCATATTTATATTACACAGCTTCATCGCAAGCGCACAAATTATCCGCAACGGTGTGCCGTGGTTCGACGACCGCGACTCCATAGTGAGTGCCCACGGAGCCAATATCCTACTTGACAATGGCCGATACTACATGTTTGGCGAATACAAAACAGATTCGGCCAATGTTTTTACAGGCTTCAGCTGTTATAGTTCGGCCGACTTGGAACATTGGCGGTGGGAAGGAATTGCACTCTCCCGGCAACGAGAGGGACGTCTTGGACCCAATCGTATAGGCGAGCGCCCCAAGGTTTTACGATGCCCCACCACTGGCGAATATATCATGCTCATGCACTCGGACAACTTGGGCTACAAAGACCCTTGCGTGGCATACGCCACAAGCAAAACCGTTACCGGCCCCTATCGCTTCCAAGGCCCTTTGCTTTTTGATGGCAAACCTATCCGCAAATGGGACATTGGCTGTTTCACAGACCACGACGGAACCGGATATCTCTTAGTTCATCATGGTGATATTTATCGGCTGAGCGACAACTATCATTATGCCGTCGAACGTGTGACCAGTGGTATTCAAGGAGTGGGAGAATCGCCAGCCATGTTCCGAAAAGACGGCATCTATTATTGGATATCATCCAACACCACCAGTTGGGAACGCAACGACAACAAGTATTCAACCGCAAACAACATTCGAGGGCCATGGACTTTCCAGGGCGTTTTCGCACCTGAAGGGTCGCTGACATGGAATAGCCAGTCATCATTTGTACTGCCTATCATCCATGGTTCAGACACCATCCCCATGTATATGGGCGACCGGTGGAGTTTTCCCAAGCAGCACTCAGCGGCTACATACGTTTGGCTTCCATTGCAGGCAGAGGGCAACAAACTATCCATTCCCCAATATTTTGAACAGTGGGATATCTCTGCGTCGAGATACAACAAGATTGTCTTGCCAGACGAGTCATTCACCCCACTCACCCATTCGCCTATACTGGGAAAGAAATTCAGGTTCAAGGTGCAGTCCGGAGATCGTTTAGCTATCTATGGCAAGACCAATGAGCGCAGTGCTTACGCTGTTGTAACCATAAAAAAAGGTAGAAAAACCATACTCCAACAACACATCGACTTCTATAGTCTCAAAGCTTCAGAGGGGCTCCGTTTCCTCTCACCTTCCTTAAAAAAAGGCAGGTACAGCGTCACCATTAATGTGTCGGGCATGAAACCCAACTGGGCAGACAAAAGGCGTAACGATTACGGAAGCAAGGGATACGAAGTCGACCTGACAAAAATATGCGTGCTGGCCAATCCAAGATAAAGCGCAGCGCCGTACTCCTCCGATGACATCAAAAACAGAATAGCACATGTTGTTGCAATATATCATTATCGGCATCATCATTCTTATATGCGTGGGGCTGGCCGTTTACCGCATTTATCGCGCTTTGACCAAACCAAATTCGGCATGCAGCGACTGCCCGCTCAAGGGTAGCTGCACTCGCCGGAACCACAAGCACAAACACCTTCCCGATGGATGTAAGCCCGACTGAAAAACACCGCTCACCATAGTATGAAAAGGCATCATGGCCAACCAGCACTGCTGAACCCATGCCATGTAGCTTATAGGCAATGAGCAAAGCCAACGGAATATTATCGGAGATATACCCGTATTTTTCTTTACAAACATGCCTTCATACTTAGCATATTCAAAAATTGTTTTTCTTCCGTCCGAAATACGCGAAATATGCAAAAATTTGTAGTTGTCTGACAATCAGTTAGTTTGCAAAACACCTCTTGCAATCTCAATTTCATGCCTTGCGATTGGATATTGAATGGCATGACGATGAAGCTCGAATGGGGCGGTGATGAAGTCTTATTTACATGATGATGAAGCCCAAAACACACTGCAATAAAAGCTTAAACGCAGCGCCAGGAATTTTTTCTTATTGTTTCGGCAAATTATCATGCTCATAACATGGCGCGTTTTTCTCCAGATGCTTTGGAAAGCATCACCCCAAAAACAGTAATCATATTTTACAATATTTTTACAGCAGAGGCTTGGGGATTGCCACGTCTCATCAACACAGAAATGCTATACCCCATTAAAAAAGCTCCTCAATTCGAGGAGCTTTTCTTTTTAACGGCCATAGCCATGGCAAAACATAGTGTCCAAATTATTTCACCACAACCTTACGAACCGCTGTCTTGCCCTGGCCATCGATCGTCTTCACGATGTAGAGACCCTTAGGCATGGTGCCGAGTGACGTGCCGACCTGGATGCCGTTGAGCGTATAGACCGCCACCACTTGGGCATTGTTTCCGGCCACTATGTTGATGCCTGTGGCGATCTGCATGGTCACAGGGGCCGACGGGGAAGACTCACCAAGCGAGCTGACCGCAGTCACGGTGTAGACATTGTCACCCTTAGCCGGAGCTTCATCAACGAAAGATGGAGTCTTTGTCGTGCCGAGCAACTTCCCGTTGCGGTAGACATTGTAGCCCGTGAGTTGCAGCTCACCGGCACCATAGATTTCGATGTTGTCGACCATCCAGTCGTAAGACAGACCCAACGGTATTTTCGGATTGAGAGGCTTGTCGAACGCGTGGAAGCGAATCCTCATGCGGTCGGAAGCATACTCGGTCAGGTCGAACACCACCTCCATATATTTGTTTCTCACCTCACTGCCGCCGAGACTGCGCACCTCGGCCAACACGGTCCATGTGGCACCGTCGTCCGAACTTACCTCCACATTATATTCCTGTGGGTTTTTGGGAGTATCGAGCCCCATGCCCTTGTGACACGACTGGAACACGAGCGTGGTGGCATTGTTGAGCGTAGGCGACGTGAGCGTCTCGTCCTGGTGGGCGTTATCCCATGCCGACCACAGCGCGGCACTGTAATTGCCCTCATAGGCCTTGTAAGCATTAGATTTCGGTTGCCAGTGCCAACCACGGCTGCCTAAGTTTTTCAGTTCCCAGCCGTTAGGGTTAGTCGTGTTCTCGAAGTCCTCGGTGAGAATCCTCTTGCCCACCGGCACAGGACTCCAGGTAAGGCTGACGCTCTGGCCGCTCTGCTCGGCTTTAAGTCCACTTGGTTCAGAAAGCACGTTCGACTTCTGAACAACGGTAAACTGCTTCGACAGTCCACTGCCACCCTTGTCAGAAATGGTGATGACGGCCGTGCGGCTCTGTGTGGCCGTATTGCTGCTGTTGGCCACAAGCGAGAGTGTTGCCAAACCAGCTGTTCCCTCTGTCATTGACGGCGTGACCCATTCGGGCACACCGCTCACCGTCCAGTCCACATCGGATGCCACCGTGATGTTGCCCGCGCTGCCCTCTGCTCCGCCAAGCGTAAGGACTGTCTCGGACAAAACAATGCGGTTACCGGTCTCTTCGAGGGTGAACGAGATTGTCTCGCCACAGGCCGACACATTACTGATGGCAAAGTTAGCCTCCGTTCCGTCGGAATAAAACGGCTTGAGCTCCGCAGTGCCGCCAAACTTCGTGCGGCCACTCTCCTGGCTGAAGGCAGCCTTGTCGATATCGCCGTCGGCCGTCATGGTTCCTCCGGGACGGAACACATAGGTCTCGTCAAGCACCGTCTTGCCGTTATAGTTCACGTTGCCGCCCGTGGCTTTCGGGTTAATGCGGTACACAATCAATCCGCTCTCGGGAATGGCAGTATCGAACAGTCCCTTCTTTCTGTACTCCACCACAAAATACTCGTCGTTGCCGACAGGCTGAATCTTGTAGGCAATGTTCTCACGCGTCGGACCGTTCACGGGGTTCAGGGTGTAGGTGCCCGGCTTGGAGATTGTGGGAATTTCGTCCACCCACTTACAATATTTCATTTTGGTGAAGACGGTCATCTGCTGGGGCTCGTTGCCCTGATTGGACATCAGGTCCCACGAACCCACGGGATTGTTATTGTCGTTGACATGATAGAGGTCGTAGGTTCCCAACGAATGGGAGCTTTCATGACAAATCAAACCCAGACTGAGAGGCAATGGCCGGAACCCGGAACCATAGCCGTTGGCCTCGTCGAACACCATGAGATAGCCCACGAAGCGCTTGCCACGAACATAAACCTCCTTGCCGGGGGCAGTGATCAGGTCCATGCGTTTGGGCCATAACAGCTTTTTGGCACTGATGTCTGAGCTGCCGCTGAGCACGATGGTGAGGTTATCGATAAACCCATCACCGTCGGCATCGATCACCATGTCTTCCGGAAGATTCTCGTCTAAGTAGCCGGCCACCTCCTTGGCCAAAGCCTGCAGGCGGGCGGTAGCCTCGGTATCGATCTTATAGCCGAAATCTCTGATACCAGCAGCGTAGGACTCATACCACTCACGTGGGAACTTCGAGCGATACGACATCACCTTGTCACCCTTCGGAGTCGGAAAGAACTGGCTACGCCAGGAGAGTTGTCCGTAAGACGACACCGCAGGAGCGTTGAGCCAAGTGAACAAAATACGCAGCCGTGTACACATGAACGAGCTGGGAAGTCTCACGTGGGAACAATTGGTCAATGAGCGTCGCGTAGAGATGGCTTTCGAGGAGACCACCTACTGGGATTTCTTCCGCTGGGGCATCGCCAAAGAAAAACTCAACGGCAAAACCAATCCGCTCAAAGCCATGCGCGTGGATCTCAAGAGCAACGGCACCTACACCTACAAGGTGAGCAACCTCAATCGCTTCCCGGGGCGCATACGCAAGTTTGATGCCAAGCAGTACTACCTGCCTCTCCCCTGGAACGAAGTGAAATATCATGGTGTAAAACAAAACCCAGATTGGACGGAAGTGTAATACTTTCGTCCGTCTGTGGATATCAAAAAATAACATTATAAATATAAAAGAATATGAAGCATATATTTACTTTAGCACTGATGGCCTTCTGCATGACAACAGGCCTGCACGCACAAGAGTACAACATGTTCAATCCCTCCGACTGTGATTCCGAGGGATGGCTTTGGTTCAACAGCCAGGCCAAGGTAGACAAATACGTGGGACCCATCGATGATGACGAGAATGCGGTAAACACAGAGGGTGCACTCATACAGATGGTCTACGCCAACGTTTCACCCGATTTCCCACCTACAACTGTTGATGCTGATATCATGGGTTATGGCACCGAAGGCGAACTCGGCACCGAAGGTGCGCTCAAAGGTGCCATCATTCTGCCACCCGCTTCCGGTTTCATGAACTACAACGGTGGTGCTGTGTTGGTACGTATGCCGTCATACTCCTCATTTGCCGTATGTGTGTCATCTCCGAGCAAAGTCTACATGAAACTCTTCGCCTCCACCGATATCCAAATTGAAAAGTTTGGTTTAATCATAGGCTACTCCGCGTTTAATCCTTTCGCACGTGCCGGCATAACCAAAGTAACAGGATTGGAAAGCAAGGCCAATGCCGATACACACAACTCTTTCAAGAGCGACACGCCAAAGTATGCCCTATTGCGCAACGGCACCAGCGACACCATCTTTGTCCACGGCTTCAAGATTACCACCCCGAGACCTGAATCCACAGGCATCCAGGAGGTGTCCACTAACAGTAACATGAAGGCTAATGTTTACACCGCAAACGGCATGCTGATAGCCAGCCAGGTGTCCGATGCGCAGCTCGCCACATTGAAGAAAGGTCTTTATGTAGTAAGACGTGGCAAAGAAGTGAAGAAATTGATCGTGAAATAAGCTCATCTAAACCCGATACAAAGTTACAAAACAGTACTTGACTGTCAACGACAGACCGTTAGTAGATTGACTAAATGAAGACAAAACAGCAGGCACATGTGCCTGCTGTTTTTATATCTACCACCTCATTTTTAGTCAGTGGTTCATAAAAAACTGCCAATGTCATCAGTAAGCATCTTCTACATACTTGATAAATAGATTATCTTGTACCAAAAGACGCACTTTCTCATCTGTAATTTTGTTTGCCTCTGTAAGCAAAGTCTCAATGCTGGTCAAAGTTTTCAAGTAAGGGCAGGATAATCCAGAGCCAAACAAGAAGTTGACGTGAGAAGACTGGATTATGTTTTTTAATTTGTCAATGTTCACACGGAAGTTCTTTTGTTGCATTAATACTACTTGTGTTGATGTCCAGCATTAATGCGACTTATTCTGGCACAAAGAAGATGTTGGCTCAATGTTCTCGTACCTGCCGTTTTGATAAATAGTCGTATTCTATCTTGTATCTTTCTACTCTTTTGTAGTCCTCCTCTGTTGGATTAGAAAGACGAGACAGATCCATATTGTGAGTAAGGTCATTTAGCTTAACTGCAGAGGCAAGGGCATTCTTCCCAATGGCTCGAATGTAACCTACTCTATCTTTGGCGGTGTGATGATTAAGAAGTCGCAATGCTTTATCAAGCTCCTTTCTTTCTCTTGAAGGTAGCGGTGTGTATAGCTCTTGATCCAGCAAATCCAATACTTCATCTACTGTATACGGTGTATCTTCACACACATCGTGTAAGTAGCCAACTACTTGCTCCTGCCAGCTTTTGCCCATAGAGGCAACTGCTGACAGATGTCCACTAAAGTAATCCACTCCAGCTTTGTCTACTTGTCTTTCATGGAGTCTCTTTGCTATTGTTGCTGCAACACTCACTATTATTTTTGCCTCTTTCATATTACAAATAGTTCTATCAAATATGTTAATCCATTAAAGGAGGAGGGGGCGGTGGCATTCTTTGACCGATTGGGCAGAGATCGCTCTTCTGTACCACCCGAATGATTATTATACGAGTATAAATCTACTTGAGATAAAAGACCTCAATTACTTTGTCTAGCTCACTCAACTCTTGCTCTGGTTGCAGAAATTGTGGAAATATTGATTTTGCGACAGACACAATAGTTATTGTAATGGTTCCAATCATAGACATTTTGTTGTTCAATAAATAACCAAAAGAACTACCCGATGCAACTACGGCGATAAAAAGAGGGTACCGTCTGTTGAGCCTTCTTCTATTATCATTGTACCACTTAATACATAGCACATTTGCGTGTGCTTGTTTAAGCTCTTCCCATATTTTATTTCTAACTATCATTGTTCGCTTAGCTAACTCAAAGACCTCTTCTAAACTTCCACCCCTTTGGTTATCTGCTCATATTTAGCTCTAAGTTGCTTGAGTGGCATAAAAGCCCCTATCTTGGGTATGATGAAGGTGTTACCACTACCAATGAAGCTAAACTTGAGTTTCTTCTCTCCAAGAGGGACGAACTCGCCTAATTCGAAGACAATACGCATACTCTCGTCATTTTGCTTCTTCTGATCAGAAAATAATTTATCTCGTTGCTCTGAGTAGATGCACTTCACCCTATAGTATCCATTGCCGGGAAGGCTGGGGAATACGTATCTAACCAAACGCAAATCAATGTCGTTACTTATGCTCTGGCCGGAATAGTAAAATGTTGGATGGTCGTTCTTGGCAAACTTCCTATAGTACGACTTATAAGTCTTTGACGAGTCCGCCTGAGGTTGGCGAACATACCCCACAAAGACAATGTCGCTATCAGATCCTATAGAGTCAATGATGTAGTTCAGCCCCTTCTGCGGGATGCTATCCGCTATCAGAGACTGCCCTTCATTTGCTATCAGTGAGCCGATGAAGTCTGAGAGCAGCTCCCTATTTTCTGTATCTTTCGGACGAAGTGGGAAGGCTCCGATATTCACCTCTTTGATACTCTTGTAAAATGTTGCCGTCTGTACATCTAGTGGCTCTCCAGACCCAGGGAAGAGGATGTAGCCACCCACCACCTCCTTCTTCAGTGGCACCCCTTTACCTTGCTGATAGTAGATTGCGTCACGGTAGCGGTGCATCTGATTGATCGCATCATCTGGCGGGTAGTCTACACCGTATCTATTAGAGTCTATGCGATACTTAGCATCAAAGAGATAGGTCATCTTCATACCTGTCTGGATATCATCCTTGACTAATTGCAGGACGATATCAGGCTTCTGGGAGACGGTCTTCACGACAAAGTTTCCCACACTCGTAGTCTCGTTTTCTCGTTGGGTGTGCTTCGGATTGTAGATAAGCTCTGCTAGCTCAATCCCATCTTTCCTAAATAGTATCCGCGACTGCTCCCCTTTACCTATATCCCAAGTGAAGAGACCTCCCATCTCCATCCGATTTCGATGATCTACCTCCTCATCAGATATACCGAGTTGCTCCTTTACGATATGACTTACCTCTATGAAGCACCATATCTCATACAGAGTCGCTATATCCTTAGACTGTAAGCGGAATAAGCCCTCATGTAGCGAGTACGCCCGCCGCAAGAGGGTCCATGTGCGGTAGACATCAGTATAGCCTGTAGCCTTCTGTAGCACTAAGTTCTCTTGGCTAAAGCCTTGAAACACTCCCACACTGCGAAAGAAAGGGTGTCGCTGTAAGGACTGCATCTGGCTCTTTGTACGGCTCATCTCCTCACGGAGCGTAGCTGAGCTATTTTCAAGCGTTTCGATCTTACGCTTTAGTGCATCATACTTCTTGGCAATCTCAGCAAGGGCGAACTTTAAGAATCTATTCTCTTGTGTGTCATTGGAGTGTACATGCTCCGCTACACGGTATAGGCGTCCCTCCTCGAGCCTATGCTCTGCGATCTCGTTTTCTAAGGTACTAGGGACTCTCTTGATTTTGTCTAGTCGCTGATAGGTCATCTCACTGCGCAAGCGATGGCGAGGTCGCTCTATGATATGTCTGACGGCGGTCAGAAATCGCTCCTGCTGCCCCTGGAATATGCTCCACCATACGAGGTCTGGTCGCTCGCCCTCACTGTCTGGAGAGAAGCTGTGAAATGTCCTACGCATGTAGTCCAGCGATAGCATACTGTACTCCGCCTCAATGTCAGCGATGATACTCCGCCAGTGCTCATGATAGTTGAGCTTAGTACTTAGTACATCAAAGCCAAAGACAAACGTACGCTCTCTCCCCGCCACATTATATTTGAGTACTATCTCGCTACGTCCTATATCATTGCCAAAGTTGATAAAGCCTGTCAAGATACGGTGGCTCTTGTGGTAGCTAAAACGCTCGTTGTCTGACTGAAGTATTGAAGCAAATCGGGCATTTGTCACCCCAGCGTCAAACTCCACCCAGATAGGATAGTCCGTCTGATCAAAGAATATAGCTATAGCTGACTTGTCCTGAGGAGCTATTTCTACTTCATCCCCATTGTCCAAGAGCCTTTTGACCGACTTTGCACCCTCCGTCCAGGAGTATGTAGAGGTGAGATTTCGCTCCCCCACATACTGCTTAGCCTTTGCCCAGACATCACTGTACTTCGTACACTCGATGCTTAGAGTAAAGTCTTCATGCTCTATCTTCAGCAACTCCATAGGATCTATAGATTAGCTCCAGTAGCTCGTATAGCCTGAGTTTGTTAGCTTCTTCGTCATCTCCTTTAGCTTGGCGATGGAGATAGACTTCTCTACTTGATTATCATCCCGCTCCATAGATTCGGCTCCATACTGGCGACCTGAAATAGACCCAAGCCCCTCTCTAATGGTCTCTACTAGTCTATCCAAGAGGTCCTTGCGAACTTTACTCTCATCGCCCTCTATGCGAGAGAGTATCTTCATATTGGTGATCTCGTCCAGTGCTCGAGCTATCACATACTCTTGCGACAGCGTTGTGCCATCCTTCGACTTGTTATAGGGTAAGTTATTGACCACATAGAGGAGCACTTCATTTCTAGTGCGATATGCCACCTTAAAGGGCGTTTCCTCTAGCTCCTTATTGACCTTCTCGAGGTATGCGAGGCAGGTGTCACAGACAGCCTTATTGCCAGCATATACATCCACACCCTCCACAACGGTGCCAACTAGGGACTCAACGCTTTGTCGCTCTATCAACTCATACCTATCAGTGAGCCCACCCCACAGGTCTACCTCATTCATCTCTATCGTCATCGCTCTATCCAGCACCTTGCGAGAGAAGGAGAAAGTGGTCTCGTCCATGTTGACCGTGCCAACAACGATGAGGTTCGGGGGTATTGAAAGCCGCTTACCTCCTTCCTTCGAAAGAAATAGCCGTCTATCTTCCTCCTCATCCTCTTTTGGGAACAACTGAGTTATCAAACTGTAATAGGCATCTGTGGACTCAAAGTCCACTATAGGATCAGTCTCTATAGACCCATCATCTATAAGCTTGCGACTCTCTATGACACTTAGAAACTCTGCGAAGTACTGCTCTACGGGTGCCAAGTTCATCTCATCAAGACAGAGAAAGTAAGGCACATCAGGCTCTTTTAGAGCTCTCACCATAAACTTCAGAAATGGCCCCACAATAAATGTCTCCCCGTTTATCCTGCTCACATAGCCGAAGAGTTCGGACGAGTCGTGCCAATTGGGCTTGACTTGTATCATCTCAAAGTTCCTAGGCTTCTGCGCCTTGTACTCCTCAGAGTCTTTATCCCAGCAAGATCGAGCCAGCTCTCGCACAATGCGACTCTTACCCGTACCTGAGATGCCCGCAAGCAACAAAAAAGGCTTTGACTTGATTGCAGTAATGTATTGACGATATGGGGTGGAAGAGCAATGCTTTTGAGCTATAATTGATTGTTTGATGTCATTTGGGCTTTCCTCATCTTCAATAGTAGAAAAATAGATAGAGTTAGGGTTAATGTGTATTTCCCCTTTCTTGAAAAACTGGATAAAGAATGAGGCAACCCCATTTTTACTACAGCTCTTAAGACACACAATGTCTCCTTCCTCGACATTATTAGAACTGAACAATTCACTTAAGCTTGGGATGCGTTTTTCTTGATTTGCATTATTGATATAGTGAACGAATCGCATAGAAACAGTCTCGCCAGTATTACCATTTTTAGATAGGTTTGTGGCTGTAAAGAGAGCTTCTACTACGGATTCTTTTTCATATGCTGCACCATTGAAAAACTCTTGATAGTCAAAGCTATTTGGTAGCCTAATGTAAATCTCGTGAGTTTTAGTATTGCCAACTTCGGCAGCAGTGAGTTCTTTGTAAAAGTAGATAGACTTAATCATAGGTAATTCTTTATTGCTTTGGCGATTGAATTAGCCATTAATACTGGTACGGCATTCCCGATAATCATATATGTCTTCAAGTAAGCTCCTAAAAAAAGATAGTCATCTGGAAAAGACTGACAGCGAGCTGCTTCTCGAGGTGTTATAGCTCTAATTTGAAATGGATGAATATGAGAGTGACAATCCATTCTTAGATGTGCAGTAATAGTTCTAGAAGGTCTATCAGGTACCAGTTTGTAGTATTTGTCCTTAAAGCAATGTAAACGATGTTTGTAAGGCATGATATGTGCTATTTTTTCATCTGAAGCATCTTCTCCTGGCTGAAGAAGACGATAAATTTCATAGTTCGTGTCATTCACATATCTAGCCTTGTGATTAAACAATAGAGGAATTATTTTGCTGTGGTTAATCAGCCTTAGGTATTCATTCTCCGCCCCCGTAAAGCTATTGTTGGCTACTTTTTTACCTGTCTCTTCATCATCAAATTCATTGCGGTTCTTAACCCTTTGCGCTTTAAGTGGAGGGATAAAGGCTAAAGCATCAGACAAATTAAATTGCTTGTTATTACAACACCCTTGCTTTATTTCGTGAAATACGAATGCTGGGCTAATTTTCATCTCTCTAGCGACATCACTTCTGATAGCGATAAAGATTAATCGTTCTCGACTTTGTGCTACAGAAAAGTTTACCGAGTTAAGCATCTCATAGGCTATCTCATACGAATATTCTCGTCCTTTTTTGACTGCTTTAATGTTCTTATAATCCTCAACAACTTGTTCTGCTACAGGAAGCATGCCTCTAACATTTTCCATCACGACAAATTTGGGAGCAATTTGAGCTACTGCTTTTATGAAGTATTTGTAGAGTTCATTTCGAGGATCATCAATAATGCGTTGTTGATTAGCACTGCTAAATCCTTGGCAAGGTGGACCACCAACAACCACATCGACATCTTCAGGTACGAAATCTGTTATGTTATCCACAATAATGCGAATGTCTGCTTGTATGACTCTTTCAGATGGAACTTCTGGATGATTATATCGATAGGTGTTTATGCACACCTCTTCTAAGTCATTTGCAAGAAGAACTTTGTACCCTGCTTGTGTAAATCCTAAACTTAGTCCGCCTCCTCCAGCAAATAGGTCAACAATAGTTGGTTTGTTTGCTTTCTCTTGGATTGACTGTGCCTCTTTTCTTTTTGTGTTATTGAGTTTTTCTAATGTAGTCCCAAACAGCTGTTTGTTAGATAAATAGCATTTAACGGCAGATAGAAACATAGGATACAAATCTTTCATCTCAGCTTCGAGTCCTAAAACATCACTCTCATCAGATATGACACCCATTGCAGTTAGCTCAGCTATAACTTCAGAAGGTATAGTCTTAAAGGTCTCAACTTGAAATATTTTACCTCCCCTCGCACACATCTCTTGAACTATCTTAGAATACACCAAAACGAGCTCTCTAAAAAGAGCTCTTTCCGAGGGTGTGTGTAAATTATTAATGTTCTTGAATATCATGACTGATCCGTATAAGTGTTTTCTTAATAGCTTTAGCTATTGCTTCGGCGAATAAGCAAGGAACAGCATTACCAATTTGCTTATACTTATCACCTCTTGATCCTTTGAATATAAAGTCGTCTGGAAAAGATTGTATCCGAGCAGCTTCTCGGACCGTAAAAGTTCGAGCTTGATTATAATCGGGATGTATGTATTGAAACCCATCCTTACGGATATGTGCAAGAATAGTTTTGCTTGGCATATTCCACCACTGAACAACATAACTATTGTTGAATACGCGAGGGCGTTCGTGTTCAAGATCTGGCCTATGTTTTCGCATTTCACCAAAAGTCCACTTGTTCTTTATCATAACTTGAAATCGCTCAATATCAGTCTTATTGTGCTTTCGACAAATATGATCCATTAATGGGTGAACGCCTGCTCTTCCAATAGCTGCTAAAAACTTATTATTGCAGGGATAGTAATGACTGTCTGTAGAAGCGTCTTGTCCTGGAAAAACTGGAGGAAGGTCTCCTATAGCCTCTTTAACATCCACAAACCGCTCTAAAATGCCTCTTTCTGACTCCTTCATATCTGGATCGTAGTGTGTCTTCTTTATTGACTTGTATATATCTACAACATCGCAGACGTCAATATCCTTGCGTATGCCTATCAGTATGATTCTCTTCCTCAGTTGAGGAACACCATAGTTGGCCGCATTAAAGAGAATTGTTTCTGGATTAGAAGTTACATTGTATAGTCTTCCTAAGGAGTTTATAATTTGAGGGAAAACCAATTTCCCTTTGACCTTAGCAGAAAACAAACCCGTTACATTCTCAAATACAAATATCTTGGGACGATAGTATTCTAATACTTTAACATAGCTCTCAAACAAAAAGTTCCTAGGGTCTTTTTCCATTCCTATTTTGTCTCTTACTCTGCCAGCTGTTGAATAAGCTTGACATGGAGGACCCCCAATGATTATATCAACAAATCGGTTGTTTACGGCAAGATCTATCTTTTCAAGAATGTCTTCCGAAGTAATATCTGCTTCTATAACCTCATTTTCAGGATTAGAATATCCATAGTATCTCATCCTTTCTCTTAATGTTTCGCAGGCAGAGTGATCCCATTCCACATGAGCGATGGCATTAAATCCTTGTCTGTAAAAACCTTCTGATAAGCCACCACAACCAGCGAATAAATCTATAAAGTTGAATTGCCGTCTATTGTCCTTCTCCATTATCTTTGTCCCTTTCACGATTCAGTATTGATATCGCTTGCTCAAACACTTCTTGTGGCAGACCTTGAGCAAATTCACTGAGCTTGTCAGCGACCCAAAGAGTATGAAGCTCATCGCAATACACTTGGTAGAACTCTGCTATCTTTTCCAGATGCTCCATCTTGATGTTGCGAGCCCCTCGCTCCATACGACTGCACATCGGTGGCACCCTCCCAAGAGCCTTAGATAGGTCTTGGGAGGGTATTTGTCGTTCAGTGCGTAGCTGATACAGACGATATAGTAGTTTCTTTTCTCTCATCACTTTCTTTATTTCCGGTGCAAATATAGCAAATATTTCCAAGAAGTGGAAATTTATTTTCTGTATGTGTCTAATTAGTCGCCCCTCAAAAAGGCGACATCGCATTTTTCATATAGACCTGCGTGATGAATTGGTATTGAAAATTTAAATTCAGCCTCCCACAGCACCACATAATCACTTTTTCAATTAGGCACAAAAGAAGTCTCATGGCTCTTTTGAAGTTAAATGCGGCAGCTGCAAGCATAACATTGATGGAGTCTCCGAAGAGACCCTTGTAGAAGTTCCTCCCTAACCGGTGGTCCGCCTTGCAGTGGCCTATGACAGGCTCTATTCCTGCCCGCTTGCGGAAGAGTTTGT
>CAYVGR010000007.1:0-29224 GCA_964450065.1 uncultured Prevotella sp.
CTTGGCGGGGTTGAGGTCGTGGTGTCCTACGATGAGTATCTGCGGGAACCGGCTGTGGAACTCGAGGACGTATCGCTTGAGCGCCTCGCACTGTGCCGGCGTGCGGGTGTCCTTAGGGTGCATGTGGCTGTCGCATCCGCCCACATACACGATGTGCCGGCTCACGCTGTTGTACCCTGCCGCACCATTGGTAATCTCCCAGTTGTCTACACGGTCGTCTTCGTTGTTGGGCGCCAGCCGCTCGATGGTGCCGTCAAGATGAATGAGGTCTGTGTAGCCCACGTGTTTCCACCCCCTGCCTGCCGGGGGTGGCGCGGTGTGCCATCGGCGTATCTCAGCCGCAGACACCTCGCGCCCCTCCGGCGTGGCGGTGCAATGGATGACGAGATATTTCATCGGCTTGCTCATCATGCGTTTTCTTTATAGCCACTTGCCATTACCACGCCCGCATCAGTCTTTTTAGGCATGCAGATGAAATAATGGCGGAAGTTGATCTTGTTACGCTGGTATTCGGGGTCGGTGGAAGCCTCGCTGTAATACATCTTTGTGGACCCTGTGGCCTTGAACACGCGTGGCGTGTAGAAGGCGAAGGAACACTGGAACTCTCCCTTCTCGGCGTTTGCGCCAAGCGCTTTCTTGACGCCATCCTGCGTATAGAGCGGCGTGTTGGCATACTCGAAGATGTCGAACCCGTAGAGCTTGCCTACCTTACCGGTTCCGCGGTCGATGTTGTACTGCTCGCGGAAGTTCTGGCTGGCGAGCAGCAGGTCGTTGACGTGGTCGGGGCAGAGCACAAGACGGCGGTTTTCTGCCGGCACCTTGAGCTTGTCCAACGCACGCTTCATGGCCACAAGGTCCTCTGGTCGGAGGCGCAGGCGACCTGTTTCAGCGTCGCGCTCTCCGGTGGTGGTGAGCACGGGCGTGGTGGCGCTGTTTTTCTGAGCGCAGAGCGCATGGGCAGCCTTGGCGAATTTTGAATCGTTGATGGCGTTGCCGTGACTTTCTTTCACGCGTGCCATCTTGTTGTAGCTGACGGCATATAGTTCGTCGTCGGTGATGGGTGTGACTTTTGTTTGGAACTTATCGAGCTTGACGGCAATGTCTTTGTCGTCCAATGCCTGCAGTGGTATGGGATATGTCGTATTGTTTACCAGTACATCAGGGTCCACACCTACGTCGACGAGGTGAATGACGTCATTGTTGGTGATGGTACTCTGGTCTGGCACGCCGTCGAGCCATGAGCCTTCAAGGCCTCTGCGCAGGGTTTTCACCAGCTCGCCGGTCCATATCTCTGTAAATACTCCAGCGCGGAGTGCGCCTTTTGGCATGGTGCCCACCATGGCAGCCACCAAGTTGAGGGTGAACGCGCCCACCATGGCAGGCAAGCCAAGCATTTGAGCAATGACGGCACCTACTATCGCATTGAGTAGCAGTGCGAGAACTGTTTTCATGAGTCTGTTCATTTTTTTATAGTTTTGGTATGAATTGTTTTGTTTATATCTGGCACTCGATGCCATACTCAGCCTTGTACAGGCGTTTGTATTCCTCGGGATTCTCCGAGCGCAAGGTGGCAAGCTGGCTGGCCGGCACCTGGCTGAGTTTCGTAATCTCCTGCTTGCTGTCAGTAGCACCGCCCTGATGTCCCAAGACGGAGGACAGGCGTACGGCAGGGTGCAGCACACGGAGCGTCTTCTCCAGCTCTTCCGCGCCAATCTTCTTGCCCAGCTCCACAAACTGGTCTTTATTGTTTAACTCAATGCGTTTGTCGGCGATAGCTTGCTCGACAAGGCTGTTGATTCTCGCCAAGGTGAGCTTCTCTTTTTCCTGAAGCAGAGACGCGTTCTGTTCCTTGACGGCATTCAACTCGGCAATCTTGGCGGAGATTTCAGCCTCGGTTGCTGTTTCCGGCAGCCCCAAATTCAGGGCGATGGTCTTGTTTTCCATTTCTTCTGGTTTTTGTTTGTTATTATTATTCAAAAGCGGCAGCGGGCAATCTCCGTCCCTGCCGAGGGTTATTCTTGTTCCGTCTTTATGAAGCACGAGGGCATCATCATTGGCACCGACATCAGCAACGCTTACCTCAAATAGCTTGCTCTTGGTGATGGTGGGACGTGTCTGCCCTTGGACAAGCATGCTCGCATCCTCGCTTGTTTCCAATATTTCCAAACCGGCACTCACCATTCTTAGACTTCCGAACTCGAACTGCTTCTTGCAGCGTTGGCTCAGTTCTGAGGCACAGTCGAACATCAGTTCGCCGGTTACCTCATTGTTCTCCACCTTCAGGTCTTTCACATAACCCACCACGTTGCCGCGCTCGTGCATATAGAGAAGTACAGGGTTACGGTTGTACTGAGCCACGTCCAAGCCGCTCGTCAGCACTCTGAACCCGTAGCTGTTCAGGCTGTCATTTGATATTCTTACACGTTTTCCCATTTGCGTTTCATGTTCAATTTTGACTGCAATATTACGTCATAAATCATTGACTACCAAAAAAGTATGAAACCACTACACGCTTCTATGAAGTGACTGCATCTTTTTTTTGCACCCTCAATAAAATAAAGCAATTTTGCATGGTAAAGCAACAAACCGATTTATGACAAAAGCAGAAACAGAAAAGAAAAAATCATTGGCCCGCTCTCTCTACCTTGCTGGGATGGAGCAGAACGAGATAGCTGAGAAGGTTGAGGTGTCGAGAGTTACCATATCCAAGTGGTGCAATGCGGATGGTTGGAAAGAGGCGCGGGCGGCCAAGAACGTGACACGCCCCGAGCTGGTGAACAAACTGCTGCTCACCATAGACAAGTTGATAACCGAGGTGAACGAGTCGGAAGACCCCTCGCTCATAGCAGGGCTGGGCGACAAGCTCGCCAAACTGTCCTCCGTCATCGAGAAGCTCGACAAGAAGGCCAATGTCGTGGATGCGATAGAGGTCTTCATGGCATTCTCCAAGTGGCTGGAGTACCGCGCAACCATCGACCCCTCTGTAACGCCGGAACTCATCAAAACCATCAATAAATTTCAGGATATGTATCTCACCGAACAGATGGGAATAAAGTAGAATACGTATGGCTACAGCATTAGAAAAGAAGCAGGCATTTGAGCAGTGGAAGGAACATTGCAAGCGCATTCAGTCGATCACCGACACGGCGGCACTTGCCCATGAGACGCCTGCCCAGAAAGACCAGCGCAAGAAAAGGCTGATGGCCAATTATGCCGCTTTTTGTGAGTATTATTTCCCGCATTTTCTCACCCTTCGTGACAAGACGACGGGAGAGGTGGTTCGCACGGTACACAACGCGCCTTTCCACAACGCTGCAGCCGTCAAGGTAAAGAACACGCCGAACCTCAAGGCGGTCTTCAAATGGCCGCGAGGACACGCAAAATCTACCCACATGGACATATTCACACCCCTGTGGCTCATGTTCCAGCCAAAGCGGCTCATCAACTTCATGGTGCTCGTCGGAAAGTCAGAGGACAGCGCAAACCGGCTTCTCGGCGACATTCAGGCGGAACTACAGTACAACAAGCGCATCATTGCCGACTTCGGCAAGCAAATGTCGATGGGCAACTGGACGGAGGGGGAATTCACCACCAAGGAGGGGGTATATTTCCTTGCGTGTGGTCGTGGACAGTCGCCGCGTGGTCTCCGCAAGCGTGAGGCACGGCCGGACTATATCGTCATTGACGACCTTGATGACGATGAGCTCTGCCGCAATGAGCGCCGTGTGCGGGAACTCACCGACTGGGTCAAGGAAGCCCTCTTCGGTGCCCTCGATGTGGGGCGTGGACGCTTCATTATGGTCGGCAACCTTATCTCGAAGACATCTGTCTTGGCCAACATCTGCAAGACAAAGGGCGTGCATGTCTCAACCATATATGCCGTGGACAGCGAGGGCAATCCCGTATGGCGTGAGAAATGGACCAAGGAGGAAGCACGCGAATATGCCGGCTTCGTGGGCTATCGTGCCTGGAACAAGGAGATGATGCACAATCCCATCGTCGAGGGAACTGTCTTCCGGCAGGAATGGATCCGTTGGGCAAAACGACCGGCATGGCGCGATTTCTCCGAATTTGTACTATATATCGACCCGTCGTGGAAAAGCAAGAAGACTAACGACACCAAGGCCGCCAAGCTTTGGGGAAAGCACAAAACACATCTTTGGCACCTGCGTGCTTTCGTCCGTAAGGCGTCTGTTGCCGAACTCGTACGCTGGTGCTACGACCTCTACGAGTGGAGCCGAGAGGTAGGCATCGCCATACGATTTGCAATGGAGGCAAGTTTATCCTTGACGACTTCACAATAGAGGGCAATCTTCGGGGATACCAACTCCCCATCACGGGCGATACACGCAAAAAACCGGACAAGTTCCAGCGAGTAGAGGCAATCAGTCCGCTATGGGAACGGGGCTTTGTCTATTATGACATCTCGCAGAAGGAAGACCCGGACATGCAGGCCGGTGTCGAACAGACACTCGCATTCGAAAAAGGCATGGCTGGCAACGACGATGCGCCTGACGCAGACGAGGGGGCTATTTGGATTCTGCAGCGCAATGCAAGGCAGGAGAGTTTTCAACCGGTGTTCGGAAAAAGACCGACCGCCAAAAATTCATGGTAGTATGATAAAACTGATAAAAGACATCATTTTCGCTTGGAAATACAAGCGTGCAGTCCGGAAGGCCAAAAAGCTGTCGGCTTTGTTCGGAATGAAGTATTATGTGCTCAATATGGGTGGCAGGCTCAAGGTTGTGCCCAAGCAGAACATACGTCACCTCGTGCACACCCACCGTTTCCGTAAGGGGGTCAAGGTAGCGGATATTGAAAAGATAGCATTGTATGTAACCACATAAAAAGGGGGTTCCTATGTTTATCACAGATGAAGATTACAGAGTCGTTATCGGCGAGGCAACCCTGAAAACGGTATCGCAGACCTCTGCCGAAAACCGGGCCAACGCAGAGAGCGAGGCACAGGAGGAGATATCGAGTTATCTCAGACCTGTCTATGACTGCAAAGCGGTGTTTGCCGCAGATGGCTTCAGTCGCAATAAACTCATCGTTATGTATATGTGTGACATCGCATTGTACCACATGACGGCATCCTTGCCACAGAAGATGGGAAGCGAGATTAGAAAAGAGCGCTACGAACGCGCCATCAAGTGGCTTGAGGGGGTGCAGAGTGGAAAAATAGTGCCCGATATCCCTGTGGCCATGGATGACAAGGGTGAGCCGGCAGGCATAGGCGTTTTGTTCCACTCCCAAAAGCCGTTGAGAAACAACTGGTAAGGAGCCTCCCCCTAACCCCTCCGAAGGAGGGGAGAAATTAGCTGATTACTTTGAACTTTGAACTTTGAACTCGTGAACTCGTAAACTAAAAATAGAAAGAAACCATCATGGATATAAAGAGATTATTCAGCACACTGGGAAGACGACAGGACACGAACGTCATACATACCCCCTACGGAAGTTTCAATCTTGCCAAGGAAGATGACCGTAAACGAATGAAACACGTCGTGATGACGCTACAGCAGACCACCGACGCACTCACCAGGAAAGACATTGCTGACTGGCGCAGGGCATGGCAGCTGGCGATTGACATACAGAATCCCAACAGGCAACGGCTGTACGACATCTATCGCGATGCCGAGGTGGATGCACATCTTTCCGGATGCGTGAGGCAGCGGCAGGGCTTTGTCATGGCAAGAACATTCAAGATTATCGACGCCAAAGAAAATGAAAACAAAGAGGCACTGCATTACTTCGACCAGTCGTGGTTCAAGCAACTGTGCACGCTGGTGCTCGACTCCGTATATTGGGGGCATTCGCTCATTGAACTCGGAGAGGTGGTGCAGGACGGCGACGGGTGCGCCTGCTACAGTGGCGTTCGGCTTATACCGCGCAAGCATGTTATTCCTGAATATGGGCGTGTCGTGAGCGACCTTGGGCAAAACTGGAACACGGGAATTGATTACCGCAAGCCGCCGTTTTCCAGCTGGCTCATAGAGGCGGGACAGCCAGACAATCTCGGCTTGTTCCTCAAGGCTGCGCAGCATACGATACCAAAGAAAAATATGCTTGCCTTCTGGGACACCTTCGGCGAGATCTTCGGCATGCCCATGCGCATTGCCAAGACTGCCTCGCGGGACAGTAAGGAGATAGACCGGTTGAACCGCATGCTCATCGAGGCAGGCGCCTCGCAGACTGCCGTCATGCCACTGGACACCGAACTGGAGTTTATCGAATCCACGCGTGGCGATGCCTACAATGTCTACAACCAGCGCGTGGATCGCGCCAACTCAGAACTCTTGAAACTCATCATCGGACAGACCATGACCATTGAGGACGGCAGCAGTCTTTCACAAAGTCAGACCCACTTGCAGGTGTTTCAAAACCTTGTGGAAGCGGATGCCGACATGCTCAGGGATGTGATCAACAACCAGCTCTTGCCACGCATGGTCGCGCATGGATTCCCACTCGAGGGATTCCGATTCGACTGGGACTACTCCGTTGATTTCACGCCGGAGCAGCAGGTGGCATACGAGACGATGGTGGCTGACCGCTACGAGGTGGACCCGGCTTACTTCGCGGAGAAATATTCCATGCCCGTGGGAGAGCGTCGGAACAATATGCCTGCGATGGAGCCACAGAGTGCCCCTGACGACAATTCCAGTACTAACGGGAAAAATAAAACTCGTTCCGATTCTCGAGTGCAGCCGCAAAACAACGACGACAAAAAAGGGAAGAGTGATGGTAAGAAACAAGAGCAAAAGAACGTACACCATTTTTTCGCCCAGGCCCCGCAGGACGGGGCTCATTTAGACTGGTAGTCAACACCCTCTACTATGGTGACGAAGAAAAGTGCTGCCTCGCATCGACCGAAAAGGGCTTTGCAATGTCCGACGAAGTCATCGAGCACGCACTTCACAACATCCACAGGCGAAACTTCAATCCAAAAACCGACATCGAGCCGGCATTCTTCCACGCATTCGTGTCCACACTCAACGCCGCTGCCGACAAGGGAATCAGACAGGCTCAAAGGCCAGAAGACGACTTTCTCAACGCACTGCGACACAACACAGCCGTATTCGCAGCGTTCAAGACGCACCGGCTGCAGAACGATGTCGCACGGCAGCTCATGGATTCAAACGGCAATCTAAAGCCGTTTGAACGGTGGAAAAACGATGTGCAGGACATTACCTCACACCAGTGCAAGGCATGGCTGCGAACGGAGTACGACACCGTTGTGCTGCGCGCAAGGCAAGCAGCCAACTGGCAGCAGTTCCAGCGAGAGAAAGATGTACTTCCAAACCTCGAGTGGATGCCATCCACATCACCCAACCCGGGAGCAGACCACATGCCTTTCTGGGGAACAATACTGCCCGTTGACCACCCCTTCTGGGAGCAGCACAGACCAGGAGACCGATGGAACTGCAAGTGCGACCTAAGATCTACCGACAAATCTGCTACCAACGTGCCTCAAGACAGTACGGCAGACCACGACCCCCAGCCCGGACTCGACAACAACCCGGGGAGTACAGCACAAATCTTCGCCAAATCACACCCATATATTCAAAATGCACACCCGGGAGCTAAGAAGGCAGTACAAGAAGCGGTACGGCAACTGGAAAAGATAAGGGAAAAATTCGAGCAATACAACGAAAGAGAATGGGAACGAGCATACAAATCGGAAAAGGCAAACGGATTCGTCGTCACAGAGAAACAAAGAATGCAAGAGGCAAAAAAGAGCAAGCAGGCAGCAAAAATCTATAAAAAGGAGTTAGCCATGTGCCAGGTCGCAGCCGACAATGGATATAGGGTCGAGTTCCTACATGGGGAAAGAAGGCAAAAGGGAAACTCGTATGATGTAACACTCAATGACATCCCAGCTGATCTCAAGTCCACAACAAGCCATAATAACATAGCAAAATACGCCAGGTATGCCACGACAGAGCAGGGAGCCAAAGCCTTGCTGTTTGAGCTTACAAAAAGGGGAAAAGATATGAGCGAGGCGCTCAAAGAGGCTAAAAGAAAATGCCCACATACAAGAATACTGTATTATTACGCCGATGAAAAAGTAATAAGGGAGGTATGAAAAAAGGCCAGAAAAACTGGCCTTAAAAGTGGTGCGCCGCATAAATGCTTAGCCCCTAACCTCTTGTGAGGCTGTTGCAAATATACGCAATATTTCTTAAATGACAAACAAAAATGAAGAAAAATACAAATTGTCTTTCAAGAAGCAAGAAACAAAGAATTATCATGGTACATTGGAAAAATAAGCTGCTCATTTATGGGCAATAAAAAATGTCAGGCTTATCACCTGACATTATCGGAGGTTCCGGCAGGGGGCGAAAGCTATACTCTACGAACTGAAAGAAAAACGCCAAGCGTGTATAAAGCATTGAATGACGTAAAGCGAAAATATCCTGAATTAAGAGTGTTTTTCTACTTCAAGAATGAAAATATAATAAAAGAAATTGATAAAAAAAGAGGACGCTAAAAAACGCCCTCGGGTGGTACACGGCTTGCGCCCTGTCCCTAACTTCTTGCGAAGCTGATGCAAATGTACACATTATTTCTCAAACGCCAAACAAAATGAGGAAAAATACAAAGTTAGTTAACGAGTTTACAAGTTTACAAGCTGTTAGTCCTTTTTAGTTTACGAGTTCACGAGTTGAAAGTTCAATGTTCAATGTTCAATGTTCAAAGTAATCAGCTAATCACTCCCCATCCTTCAGAGGGGTTAGGGGGAGGCTCCTCGTCAACTTGTCTACTTGTTTCCTCGTCTACTAATATTATGAATTATGAATTATGAATTAACAATATGTCACCACAACAATTTCTACAGCTCCTACAGCAGTATAGCCGCGAGATAGAGCATGCCAGACAACGAACACTGCCCATCAAGGTCGGACGCATGGCAAAAGACCACTTCCAGGACAACTTCCGGCAGGGTGGGTTCGTTGACGGGGGCCTGCACCCATGGCAGCGCACACACAGACAGCAGTACGCGCATGGGGCCGGCAAACAGTATAAGCCGCTCATGTCATCACGGCAGAACCTCTACGGATCCATAGCCTATGCGCCCACCGACGCAGCCGTAACCGTAGGTACCTCCGTACCATACGCCGACATACACAATTCAGGTGGAGACATCGTAGTAACAAAAAGAATGAAACGATTCTTCTGGGCAAAGTTCCGGGAGGAAAACGGAGACTCGTGGACAAGGAAACACAAGAATTCCGAGGCCGACTTCTGGTACCGCATGGCACAAAAGCCCGTAGGCTCAACCATACACATACCGCAGCGGCAGTTCATTGGAGAAAGCCGCGAACTCGACAAGAAAATCGAACAGGCCATTAACAAGGAAGTCGAAGACATCATAAGCAAATAAAAAAAACGGACGGCTGACCAATGGCCAGCCCCCGCAGTCGAGGAATCGGTAGTCATTAGCTACGGAATCCTCACTGCAAATATTGGAAATAATTTTTTAATTTCAAAGTATACAGAAGTAAGATTGTGGATAGAAGCTCATTGGAGTAATAATAAGCCATATTTTTCCACAAAAAACTGGGCAAAGAATAATACAAGCGATGCCTTTTATCACCATAACATTATTGATAAAACTATGAATGGTATAATGTTGTAAAGAAACATTCGGGGGAGGAAAATAAAAAAGCCCCCGGCCTGTTAAAATAGTCGTCTCACTTACTATTAGAACATAAAACGCTCACAGCGCATGACCAGGGGCTGTATGCCCTCGCTCACGCTGTCAGCTATTTTTATGTTCGCGCTAATGCGCTATAATAAGTGAGACATTGCAAAGATACAAAATATTATAATGATGAAGATAATTGAGGTCTTGAAATTTAACAGGGAGCTGATAAAAAGGCTCAAAATAGCGGGAATACGCCTGGAAGACGAAGAGTTTGTGGACTTATATACAGATTACACCAACTTGCTGAAGCGTGGGGAGAAAGTATCATATATTGTTGCCCTGCTTTCGGAAAGGTATGCGGTGAGCGAGCGTAAAGTGTACACACTCATCAAGCGATTCAAAAGTGACTGCAAACCGCTTGCAGTATGATTTGGTGAGATTGTTCTTCTGCTTCACCGAATATGACAACCTTTGTCGCACAAAATAAGTGCGATAATGAGAAAACAACATCTTTCAGCACCGCTTCCATTCCAGGGACAGAAGCGGATGTTTGCCCGGGAGTACATTAAGGTACTCCAGCAGTACCCTGACGGTACAACCTTCGTGGATTTATTTGGCGGCAGCGGTCTGTTGTCGCATATCGCCAAGTGTCAGAAGCCGAACTCCACCGTTGTGTATAATGACTTTGACGGCTATCGTAAAAGGCTGGAAGCCTTGCCCCAGACGAATGCGCTGTTGGCAGAATTGAGGGCAATGATCAATGTCCCGCGCCACAAGGCTATCATGGGAGCGCAGCGCGAACAGGTACTTTCGTGTATCCGCAAGCATGAGCATGACCACGGATATGTTGACTATATCACACTGTCACCTTCCCTCCTTTTTTCGATGAAATATGCTACGGAGTATGCGGACTTGGAAAAGGAAACCCTATACAATAAGATAAAGAGAGTGGACTATCCATCATGCGATGACTACCTCGACGGGCTGACCATAACCTCCAGCGATTACAAGGAGGTGTTTGAGAGATACAAAGATGTGCCAGGCGTGGTGTTCCTCGTCGACCCTCCGTATCTGAGCACGGACAGCAAGGCGTACAGGATGTACTGGAAACTGTCCGATTACCTCGATGTGCTGACAGTTCTCGCCGGGCATAGATTCATCTACTTCACCTCGAACAAATCCTCCGTCATAGAGCTGTGCGACTGGATGGGAAATCACCCTAACCTTGGCAACCCTTTCAGGAACTGCCACCGCAAGGAGTTCAACGCTCACATGAATTACAGTTCGTCCTACACGGACATCATGCTCTATACGGATGTTGCTTGAATAACATTCTAATACCGTTTGAACGATGAACAAATACTATCAGATACTGAACAAGATCCTGGAACAAGGAAAAACTCAGACCAACAAGAAAGGCAATATCCGTTACTTGCTCAATGAGCAACTTTCATTGTCGCCTGCTGACTTGCTCGATATATTCGAGAGCCACGGCATAGCCAGAAAGAAGCTGAAGAACGAACTCCAACTCTTTATGCAGGGTGAGCGGCAAGTGGAGAAATACCGCGAGGTAGGCATAAACTGGTGGGACTATTGTGGCTCCGTGCTCGTCAATAGTTATCCCACCTACTTTGAGAAGCTGCCGCCATTGTTAGCGAGGATAAACCGTGAGAAGCGGAACAGCAAGAATTATGTATTGTTCCTTGGTGAAACAGGTGCGGAGAGCAACCAGGCACCATGCCTCAGCCTTGTACAATTTCAAATTGACAAAGGTGAGTTGATATTGTCAGCCTACCAGCGAAGCAGTGATGCGAACCTTGGACTGCCAGCAGATATATACCACCTCTATCTCATGGCACGCCAGATAGACCTACCATTGAAGAACATCACACTGAATCTCGGAAATGTACACATATACGAGAATAATTTAGAGCGAACAAGGCTACTGCTTGATGGTGATGAGAACGTGAAGTTCGACTTGAATGTGTGAGATTTTTATCATTAAGAAACTTAAAACGCCCCAGAGTCTTCTGAGGCGTTTTTAAGTTATGTGTGGGGAAGTCGAAAAAAGAACATTTCGTTTTACGAAACACATCGCTTCGTTTTGTTTTTTCGGAACGTTTCGTTTTGCGGATTATACATCATTGTGTCTGCACACAAACAATTCTGTCAACAAGCTATTCATATACTTCATCAATATCAAATTCTCCTATTGAATCTTCATCCTTCGAACAAGGGTCAAAATCTTCAGGAATATCAAAAGTCGATGTGTTATTATAAGGTAGACTGGAATCCTTATAGATTTTTTTCATATAGTAAGCCCAAATAGGAAGCGCCATTGTTGCACCCTGCCCCATACGCATTGAGTCAAAGTGTATATCACGGTCTTCTCCTCCTACCCACACTCCGCTAACAAGCTGAGGAGTGAATCCTAAAAACCACGCGTCCGAATTCCTATTGGTAGTACCGGTCTTCCCACCAATTTCGCCTTCTATATTATATCTGTGTCGAAGACGACCTGCCGTACCTTCATCCACAACAGCCATCAACTCTACTAACATTTTATATGCACTGGAAGAACTTATAACCTCATTCATCCGAGGTTGGAATTCCGTTATTACATTTCCCTCGTTGTCTTCTATTTTAGAAACAAACATAGGAGCAATGCGTATACCGTTATTAGCAAACACTGTGTATGCACTTACCATTTCGGCTACCGAGACATCACAGGGACCAAGACAAAGTGACATGGATGGATAAATGTCAGGATTATCTATTCCAAATTTATGAAGAACATTAACAAACTGACGTGGGTTCAAACGGCTCATTAAATATGCGGAAATCCAGTTGTTGGATTGTGCCAAACCCCATTTTAAGGAAACCATCTCCCCATATCGGCGACGACTACCATTGCGTGGTGTCCATGGCTTTCCTCCAACCATGTACGTGCGTTGTACATTGGGAACCATATCACAAGGAGACGCTCCGTTTTCCATTGCGAGTGAATAAAGGAAAGGTTTTATAGTCGAACCGATCTGCCTACGACCTCCCATTACCATATCATATTGAAAATGTCGAAAATTCAATCCTCCCACATATGCCTTTACGTGTCCCGTTTGAGCATCCATACTCATAAAGCCGGCGCGCAGGAACGATTTGTAATATCTAATGGAATCGAGAGGTGTCATCACCGTATCTATATCGCCGTGATATGCAAATACCGACATATCCGTTGGAGTTCTAAAAGCCTTGTTTATCTCTTCAGCCGAGGCCCCAGCTTGTTTCATTATTCGGTATCTCTCGCTTTGCTTTACAGCTTTTTGGATGATTTGTTTTACCTGTTCGCGGGAAAGCTCTTCTGTAAAAGGAGCGTTTCGCTTTCGTCTGTTTTCCTTGTTAAATTCAGGTTGCAAGAATTGGGCCACATGTCCATACACCGCTTCTTCCGCATATTTTTGCATACGGGAGTCTATGGTCGTAAAAATTTTCAAGCCATCTGTATATACATTGTATGGGCTGCCATCTTTCTTGGTATTCTTCTTGCACCATCCGCAAAGGGGATCTGATGCAAACGCAATAGAGTCGATAACATACTGTCGCTCGTTCCATGATGGATAATTCTTTTTTTCAGGCCTGTCCATCGTCATATATTGACGCAAGAACTCACGCATGTAAACCGCCAGTCCATCCTTATGATCAGAACGATGAAAGTTCAACGCCACATCTTTGCGGGAATATTTTTCATAATCAGCTTTCGACAGATATCCTGCTTTTGACATCTGAGCAAGAACTACATTCCTTCTGCTCTTGCTTCGATCTGGATAACGTACAGGATTATAGAACGATGGATTCTTACACAACCCAATCAACAAGGCAGCCTCGTTGACTGTCAAGCTATCCGGTTCCTTATTGAAATATGTGTTTGCAGCATTCTTTATTCCTACCGCACCATGTAAAAAGTCGAAATAATTTAGATATAGTGCGATGATTTCCTCTTTGGTAAAGTTTCGCTCCAACTTGATGGCGATCACCCATTCAATAGGTTTCTGCAACAAACGTTCAACCGTAGATTTTGCAGGAGCAGAATACAGTTGCTTTGCCAGTTGCTGCGTAATCGTACTACCTCCGCCCGCACTTTCCTGTCCCAGTACTCCTCTCTTGATTATAGCTCGCCCCAATGCTATAAAGTCGATTCCAGAATGATCATAAAAGCGTTCATCCTCGGTTGCTATAAGAGCATGGACTAAATGAGGTGAGAGCTTTGAATATGAAATAGGTATACGGTTGGCTTTGTTAATATTATAAGTCCCTATCACCTTACCATCAGAGGAATAAATCAGGGATGCCGATTTATTGATAGGGTTTTGCAAGTGTTCTATATCCGGAGAATAACCGATCCTACCAAGCCAGATGAGATAAAAGAGTATTCCACTCATTATCACTGCCAAGAATAAAGATATCCACAAAAATCTTATGAAAGCTTTTCTCATAATTTAGTTCGTGTAATTTGTGCAAAAATACCATTTTCTTTTAAATAAGCATCAATTAATTGAAAATAATCAGTAACTTCGCATGTGAATTCGTAACAATCAATCATTATACAAATGGAGACACATGACTTTGTAACGATTGCCGACCTATCCAAAGAGAAGATACACTACCTTCTTGAAATGGCACAAGAGTTTGAAAAACATCCTAATCGGGAAATCTTAAAGGGCAAAGTAGTTGCAACTCTTTTTTTTGAGCCATCTACGCGTACACAGTTAAGTTTCCAAACAGCAGCCAACCGCTTAGGTGCACGTGTTATAGGTTTTTCTGATGCCAAAACATCAAGCACCACCAAGGGGGAAACGCTGAAAGACACCATATTGATGGTCAGCAATTATGCCGATTTGATCGTTATGAGACACTATATCGAAGGCGCTGCACGATATGCCAGCGAGGTGGCACCGGTTCCCATTGTCAATGCAGGAGACGGAGCTCACATGCACCCTTCCCAATGCTTACTCGACCTTTACTCTATCTATAAAACACAAGGAACATTAGATAATCTGAACATCTACCTTGTAGGGGACCTTAAATATGGCAGAACCGTACATTCTTTAATTACGGCTATGAGACATTACAACCCAACGTTTCACTTTATTGCACCCGAAGAACTTTCTATGCCTCAGGAGTATAGAATATATTGCAAAAACCATGGAATTAAGTATTACGAGCATACAAAGTTTGACGAAGAAGTCATTGCCGATGCCGACATCCTCTATATGACACGTGTTCAGAAAGAACGCTTTTCCGATCTCATGGAATACGAACGGGTAAAGAATGTGTATATCCTACGCAATTCCATGCTGTCCCAAGCTAAGCCAAATATGAAAATCATGCATCCGCTGCCGCGTGTCAACGAAATAGCATACGATGTAGACGACAACCCGCATGCTTATTATATTCAGCAGGCCAAGAACGGACTTTATGCGCGTCAGGCCATCTTCTGTCATTGTTTGGGAATTACATTAGAAGACATCAAACACGACGACACCATTGTCTAACTCCTCCTAACCTTATATATTATGGGAAAAAAAGAATTACAAGTTGCTGCCATAGAAAATGGTACCGTGATAGATCATATTCCGGCCAATAAAACATACGAAGTTGTAAAACTGTTGAACTTACACGATTTGGACGAACAGGTAACCATTGGCTACAACCTGCCATCGAGCAAAATTGGAAAAAAGGGAATCATTAAGATTTCCAATAAATTCTTTACTGATGAGGAAATTAGCAAGCTATCCGTCATTGCACCTAAAATAATTCTTAACATCATCAAAGATTATGAAGTAGTTGAGAAAAAGAAGGTTGAAACACCCGATGAGCTGCATGGAATTGTTAAATGCAACAACCCCAAATGTATAACAAACAACGAGCCCATGCTAACCCACTTTACTGTGGTAGATAAAGAAACAGGTGTTTTGAAGTGTCATTATTGTGATATGGAACAAGATATAAATGAGGTGGAGTTGGTTTAACTTGCAAGTTGCTTTCTGCCGATTTGCATACAAATAATGATGTTTTAATTGCAAATCACATATTATTTATTTAATTTTGCATACAAATTAATATACAAATCATATTAACAAAAGACAATGGAAAGAGACCAGGAGATTTTTAATCTCATAGAACAAGAACATCAGCGTCAGCTTAGAGGTATGGAACTTATTGCTTCCGAAAACTTTGTCAGTGATGAGGTGATGCAAGCCATGGGCAGCTGCCTTACCAACAAATATGCTGAAGGCTATCCGGGGAAACGCTATTATGGCGGTTGCCAGATAGTAGACCAAGTAGAATCTTTAGCTATTGAGCGTATCAAAAAACTTCTCGGAGCAGAATACGCCAATGTTCAGCCACACTCCGGCGCGCAAGCTAACCAAGCTGTCTTGTTAGCCGTTCTAAAACCTGGAGACACTTTCATGGGGCTTGATCTCGACCAGGGCGGACATCTTTCCCACGGCAGCGCTGTCAACACGTCTGGCATTTTGTACAACCCTATCGGTTATACCCTGAATCGCGAAACCGGATGTGTTGACTATGACGAAATGGAACGGATGGCTTTGGAGCACAAGCCCAAACTAATCATTGGTGGAGGCTCAGCCTATAGCCGCGAATGGGACTATGCCCGCATGCGCAAAATAGCTGATATGGTAGGAGCTTTGCTCATGATCGACATGGCTCATCCCGCTGGGCTTATTGCCGCCGGGCTGCTCGACAACCCACTGAAATATGCCCATATCGTTACCACCACCACTCATAAAACCCTACGCGGGCCTCGCGGTGGCGTTATTCTTCTTGGCAAAGACTTCGAAAACCCTTGGGGATACACTACAAAAAAAGGCGTTGTTAAACCCATGTCCATGCTCCTTAACGCTGCTGTTTTTCCAGGCAACCAGGGTGGACCCTTAGAGCATGTTATCGCTGCCAAAGCCGTAGGGTTTGGCGAAAATCTCAAACCTTCCTGGAAAGAATATGCCCAGCAGGTTAAGAAAAACGCTTCGGTTCTGGCACAAGCACTCACAGACCACGGCTTCAGCATTGTCAGCGGTGGCACCGACAATCACTCCATGCTTCTCGATTTACGTCAGAAATATCCTGACCTTACAGGTAAAGTTGCCGAAAATGCACTTGTCGCAGCCGACATCACTGTCAACAAAAATAAAGTACCTTATGATGAGCGTAGCGCTTTTCAAACTTCCGGCATCCGCTTGGGCACAGCAGCCATGACTACACGTGGAGCCAAGGAAGACATGATGCATCTCATAGCCGACCTTATCGACAAAGTGCTGGCAGATCCAGAAAACGACCAGGTTATCAAGAGCGTTCGTGAGAAAGTAAATGCTACAATGAAAGAATATCCTCTGTTTGCTTACTAAACAGCATAGGAATATTGAACATTTGCATGTTCAAAAAACAACAGGGACGTTATATCGGGATTATTCCCGGCAGCGTCCCTATTTTATAAACTTACGTATTGAGACGTCGATTTCACATACTTGTTGTGTCATGGTTTTCCATGATAATGGCATATTCGCAAACTCCCGTTGCCAACAGAGTTAAAAGTGTGGTTAAAAGTTTGCCGAAAACCTCTATTGTTGTTGCAAAATATACAGACAACCATCGGCACTCCCTTTATTATATAGACAGCAATCGGCTTTTCTGCTATGATGTTATAAGCAATCGCAGAGAAGAAACCGTATTTTCAAACACAAGTTACAACAAGATATTATCTACCTGGCTTAGCCCCGATGGCAATTTTATTTTCATAGCCGTGGACAAAGGCAACTTGGTGACATCATATATGGATGCAGGGCAGGAACTATGGCGGTATGATTCCCGAACCAAACGCTACATTAAAGTTGGCGTTGGCTTCAACATAGAGCGCCACAAAAAGTATATAATGATCAAACGTGGTACCAGATGCCTCAATCCCTCCACACCTCCAGACAAGCAACGCTGGATGGCACAAAACCATTATTATGATTTGTACGGGAAAGTGATATGGGCAAAAGATGAATATGAAGTTGGAAAATAAATCGCCGGCTACTTCACAGTGATATGGAAACAACCCTGCTTCACTTCATATTTAACGTAACACCTTCCGGATTCGCGCATATCTCGCAACACCTCTGCCAATATATATTTCAACGTATCGTTACGCACCCGGCGTCTGTTTTCCCCGGGAGCTTCCACTGTCTTATATCTGTTGTAACATATATCGAAAGTTGTGCCATACAAGTGGCAGCTATTCTCAGTTGCATTACCATTGCGCCCACGCAGCTTGCTAACATCTTCCTTTGTACGCAACACACTGGTGACAATCAATTTGTGCAAAGGTACTCCTTTTAGCTGAAGGCTGTCAAAAAACACACACCCAATATCATGAAGTAAGTTTGAAGCACGGGGCACAAGATATGGAATGCTGTTATGCAGCTTGTCTACATGA
Organism: uncultured Prevotella sp.; assembly: GCA_964450065.1. Taxonomy (GTDB): domain Bacteria; phylum Bacteroidota; class Bacteroidia; order Bacteroidales; family Bacteroidaceae; genus Prevotella. The sequence continues at coordinate 18,144 of CAYVGR010000007.1, forward strand.
AAATAAGGATTACCGGCCACATATACCAACTCAGACTTCCTGACCTCAGCCTCGTCTCTGTTTGCCACAGGACTTACCCCCCATTTGCGTGCTGCAACATACTGCACATCTTGCAAGTCGGGAAAAGACTTGGAATATCCGGGAACGCTTAATATCCGATGCTTGGCAACAGAGCCGTCCGGCTTTAAGAATTTAGAAGTAGTTCCTGGTTCTTTTTGCCCTCCTTTTTTAGTTGTAGGCTCAATTCGTGCACTCTTCCCTGATTCGCTTTCTTTATTTTCTGTTTTAATATCTTGAACTGATGTCACTGGTTTTGTATTTTCCAATGGCATTTTAACCACTCTGTCTTCTGCCACAGAAGGGAAAATACAACGAACCAATGCCAAAACAAATGTCACGACTAAAAATCCTTTTAAAAAATTTGATTTCGATACTTTCATTGTGTCTGCAAAAATAGCATAAATCAAAAGAATCACAAAACAAATTGTGGGAAAAGCCAAAGTTGCACCCAATAAATAAAATGTTAGTAGTTGTAAGCAGGCACCAAGGCATGGTACATGCTAATCGTACACATTAAATCTAACACCCTCTTCTTCAAGTTCCAAGACATTGAACACTTGTATTTTTATTTACAAACACCCTTTAATGCTTCGAGTATTCAAAATCTGCTTTGCTTTCGTCCGAAATACGCGAAATATACGAATTATTACAAATTATTGACAACCAAAGCTTTACAACACACCTTCCATATATAGGCAATATTGTCCCTTGCGGTTGAATATCGAATGGCAGGCTGACTACATTCTAATCGCAGTGCGATTAGAGTGATTCCACATGAGCATGAAGCTCAAATGGCACCGTGATAAAATATCAAACGCAGCTGTCACTGAAATTTCACGTCGCCTAAGCTGATAATGTTGGATAAAACATGGCGCTTTTTTCTCTAAATGTCTCGAAAATATTAGTCCAAAAAACGATAATTTAATTTTACTCACGGGAGAACCGGAACGGAGGCAGAAACTGATATATTAACTTTTTTATTTCAACTTAGTCATTAATATACCATTGCCCGCATCAATCTGCTTGGTGTCTTCTACAAGACGGTAAACAAATATGTTGTTATCGCCAAAATCACAATAAAGATGATGGTTTTGATATTTAAAACTGCCATATGATGTTTCACCGCCACTGGTCTCAGCTATTTGCTCACCGTGAATTTTCAAGGATATACCACCGTAATCAGTATCCACGTGCCAATTTCCCTGTATCCACCTTGGAGCTTTCTCACGTGCTGCGCTTTCATCAAAAGAGGGAGCAGAAGTAGCTATCGCCCCATTGTCTCCTTCGTTGTTTCCCGTGCTGTTGATCATCACATCTTCTGCTGTATAGCTCCTGTCCCTGCCACATTGGCGGAAAAGCAATACAACAAACAACATCATTACAGCCACTGCTATAAGGATCTTGCGAAGCCCCCCGTTATCGTTTCGTTTTCCTAATACAGAGTGTGGCACTCCTTGAGACCTATATCTCTTTGCATGCTCTTGATAACCATGGGAGCTGTCCGGCTTTTTCGCTTCTGCAGAGGCGGGAGGAGACACAGTCCCTGCATCAGGATGTTTATGTGGGTCAATATGATGCGGTTGCTCATGTTGTCTTAACGGATTATCTGCCAAGCTCTTAGGCTCTGACATCTTCGTCCCTTCTGCCTTGTTGTTTGCAGATACATCTAAAGTCTGCTCATCATCTATGGTATAAGTAAAGGGTGTTCCACATCGTGGACAGTTGCATTGCAACTCTGTCATGCCTGGAGAAGCAGGCATGTCGAATCGAAATCTACATTTCGGACATTTTACATTCATGGTTATGTATATCCTTTTCCTATTACAATGATAGAATGTTCTTAAAATTTCAGTTTATGGCAACGTTTCTCCGAGAGGGCATATGCTTTGACTTATCATTGTGCTTCCTGACAACCAGTTATTGGAACAAAACTTTAGCCTTGCGTACCACTCGCCATATATTTCCGTCTTTTTGAGCCACACCCTCTTCCAAAGTCTCTACCTGGCGTGGCAGCTGATGCGTTTTCCCCTCTATTCTACAAGCAGGTTTCACAAACTGGCTAATGCTAATCATAGCAGTGGCGATGGCATCCGGTGTGGTCAGCATAATGAACTGACCATTGATACCATCTTCGGTTCTTAACTGATATATGCTTTTCCCCACCTGCTCACGATGACTGTATTCCATAAACTGCCCATCGACAGTGGGCGCAGGAAGATAAAAGGTATCAGCAGAGACCTGTAATTTTTTTTCATCAGTGCTGGCCTCGTCTCTCGTTGTTCCTACAAAATCACACTTAGAAAGATCTGAAATTTCACCACCATCATCCTCATGCGCATGAATCTGCTGCTTATTTCGGCTATCATTTAGCTTTTGCTCCAACATGGCTATCTGTTGTGCCTGCTTTTTCGCAGCTGTTTCCAATTTATCAACACGTGCCACTAATGGAGCCAACAGCTCGTCGAGTTGTTCCTGAGTGATTGTATTTTTGGCACTATTACCAAACATGGCGACAAGAATTTAAAGATTTTCAATAAGATTGTCTCGTATGCTGCCGATAATTGGATAGAAGAATACGGTATCTTCTATGGCATCGTTAGCATTGCGGTCGGGCTCGTTCTTGTTAACAAAGTTCCACCCATTAAGCAGGTGATGTTCGAGATCCTTGCTCACCAACTCCTTGAATCTCATGAGAGACTGATGATCTACGAGAAATCTGTCTACGATATGGATATCGTCGCAAAGCTGGCAGAAGAAGTCGTTGAACTTCTTAACAGCCGCAACTATCTCGGTTCTCACCTCGGCATTGTCCATATCGGCATACGTCAGACATTCCTTAGTAATGCCAGAGTAATTATATTTTAGATTAGAATCGAAGTTGTCCATCAGTTTGTTGAGCTGGTCAACACTGGCACATCCGCTGCTGTCGCGCACCTGCATCAGTGCACCACGGCAGGTTATCTGCTTCGGTTCCTTGCGCTCCATAACCACTGAGAAGCCGTCCGAATCGTATTTCTCACCATAAACGTGTTCAAAAATTGCTTCGGAAAGCAGGTCGAGGTCACGTTTCGACCCCACAATATCAAGAACTTTAGAACCTGTTCCGGAGAACATTACGGAGCGTGGCTTGTCGAGTCCTCGATGCTTCATCATACGGGCCACATAGTAAATCAGCGTGGAATAGAAATAGATAAAGATGATTTTGAAACGTCCATCTTCGTTCAGTCGCTGATTATAGGAGAATACATCATTTCCGTCCACCACTTTATTCTGTATCACAGAGAACAGGAAGGCATTGATATCCTCACTCTTCCGCTTGCCTATGATGTCTTCGAGAATACCGTTAAGCTCGCCATATCTGTCATCATCAGCATCAAAAAGACGACGAAAATAGTCCACATACCTGATCAACATGGGATTGGAATCACCATGGGGAACCTCTGAGAATCCGTCTCCGAAGAGAACGTTAGCAGCAAAACGGAAGGAGGTGAGAATCGTGGGTTGCTTGGCATTCGATTCGAAAACCACCACGTCGCTGGAACCACCGCCGATGTCAATGGATGCGACGGTGGAGGCTGCACCTCTGAACTGACTCGAACCACGATAGAAATAGTATGGTGCTACCGACTCGGGCATCTGAATCAAGTTTTGCTCTGTGGCCTCAATACCGAAGACTTCCCCGAATGTCTTGGACCACATCTCGCCCAACTTGCGCACGTTGCCCACCTTCATTGACAACGGGTAGAACCATATCAGGCGCGTTTTGCTCAGGTCCCCATTCTCCAACAACACTTTCGTACGCATGAGGAGGGCCAACTCCGTAAGGTAGGCACGTACTCTTTTAGACGTTGCTATCTCTGTCGACCACTTGAGATTGGGGACAATTCGGTTGCCGTAACCTACCGATTCCTTCTCATAAATAAAGGGAATATTTGCGTCTCCAAGTGCCTCTATCCCGTCTATGTTCTCCGCGTCGAGCCGCTCCGATTCCGAGAGTACGGTGCGCTGGGGGAACCCATAGTCCTGACCTATATTACGGGGTAGGAATTCTTGCTTCATGATGACATCATAAAGAATGTGCTCACCATTATACAAGGTGGCCATGAGACGTTCCTTGGCATCCGACCCAACGGCCAACGGCTCTGGCAAAAGTCCTTGACGCATACTCTCAATATGGGTGTTGGTCGTTCCGAAGTCTACTGCGAAGGTAAATGCTTCATGCCCGCTGATATTGGTTGCCCATCGTGGGCATACTACACCTTCTGACAAAAGGGTATCCCGTTCATCGAGCAACTGAACACTCACGTAATCAAAAGCTCCGGGCAACCGGTAGTAATCCGCCCCTACTCGCTTCTCGCATTTCAGGCTTCGGGAACGCTTGAGCGCAGGCAGCACTTCGTTTTCTCCATTTGGAGTCAACTTATAAAACTCTAAGTTCAGGCGACAATTTTCCAGCAGTCCCAATGCACGGTCAATAAGTTGCACATTGTATTGCTTCAGCTCGGTGGCTTTCACAAAGGGGAAAACAGCCAGCGCAAAGGGCACAGTGAGAAAGTAACCGCGGTTATTCTCCCGGTCATAGCGCATATCTGCGCCCACGGCCTGCACGTATGTACGCTCCAAGGTAATAAAAGCACCTTGCTTCTGCACTGGTATTCGAAGCACAGCCTTCACTGTTTCCTGTTGTCCGGTTTGCGTGTGAACGAGTTCAAAGCGAGGCTTTCCGGCAATTGTGCCCTGAAGATCGTTCACCGTGAAGTATTTGAAAAAAGTCTTGCTCAATGGCAAAAGAAAATCAGCATTATCCGTTTCACGGCTTCCCACTGACAGGTTGCCATCAAAAAAGCAGTCCCTGTCCATAGTATAATCAAGCTTAATGAGAGACGGTTGGAAGAAATCTTCGTCTGTAAGCCACGGGTATTGGTGCGAAGTAGCAGGCAAAATACGCTTTTCAGGCTCAACGGCATAGTCTTCCGGACGAATCAAGGTAAGGTCGTCCCAGTCGCTCGTGATATAGCGGAAAGGGGACGTTTGCGGTGCATTCAGGTGGTTTTTAAGCACCAGCGGCAACTGCTCACCATGGGGAACAACCGATGGTTCGATACGAAAATCACTTCTCTGTATGGATGCTTGGATGTCGGCCTGGCGTGCACAATAGAAAGGAACACCCAGTGCCTGGATTCCCTCATCAGAGAGGTCATAGCACATCTTGAGGTATTGCAGGGCATGATCCCGGGTTTCATAATCCATCGTAACGGGGTTGCCGATTTCCGTCAAAATTTCCTGACGGAGATTGGGACTTAGCAAATCAAAACATGTTATAAGATAAGCGTTGAGCTCACTACACAGTTTTTTCAAGTCAGGGTATGCCGTAAAGAGGGCATACACATACTTCACAAATTTTGGCATGCGCCTATATAACGGGCGATTGAGGTCAAAAACATTGACGTTCTGCTCCACAGGAATGGAATATTGATTTGGACGCGCATTGGGTGTGCCCATAAACAACGTCACGGGCGATGTGCTCCCGATGACCTGATTGCCGTAAACCAGAAAGTAAATACGATCCATTCGGTCGAAATTGAACGCCTCTTTGTCCTGATTGAGAAACATCTCCAGGGTGTCGCCCAGCAACTTATGCTGAGCATCGACTTTCAATTGCTGCAAGGCAGCCATTTTGTTCCACTCCACTACACGTAGTTTTGTGCTCAACTCTGGTAGATTGAAGAACAGCTGGGCTATATCCAGCGCATTACCTACGAGACGTTCATCCATCAGCTCGCCATTGAGACAAGAGTTCATTGACAGCCTACGGAAGGCGTTTTTCACCAAGTCCATTTGGGCAAATGGTGATGGAATAGCCGTTCTGGGCACGGCCGACAGACCACCATTGGGATCGCTAATCATGTTGATTTCGTCCGCACTGTACTGGTTGGTCAATGGAATCCAGCCTTCTCCCGTAGTCTTATTGTTGTATGATAATATCTTTGACATTAAATTTTCTTCTCTTAAATGTTAAACCAAGCCATTGTATTTTTCATCAACAAGCTTGTCAAGCGTCTCATCGAGCAGCGTTAGCAAGCGCAAAGCAACCTTGTCCGACCCAAAACGTCCGTCTTTAACGGCAGTTTGTGAAGCTTTGTTCAGCGCGCTTAAAAGGCTTTTATATCCTATCTCTCCACTGAAAAAACCTTTCTTCGGAGCCACTCCGTTTATGGCATCAGCCAGCTGGGTGGTGGCAAGGTTGAACGGAACGAAAGAGCGTTGGTTGCCGGCGAGTTCCTTAAGCCACGTGCGATAGGCAACGAAAAAGTCATTGGTCAGCGTTGTATAAAAACCAGTAGCCAGGAAACTATTCTGTATCTCGGGCTTGTCTTGTGTGAATCCTCGCCCGATGTCTTCCTTAAACTGATAGGTAAGATATTGATAAGCTAAGTAAAATTTAGCCAACTGCTTATTGACCAACATTCGGGTTTGAACCCCAAAGTCTTTGAGCGACAGCGTTATCTTGTCGTTGGCTAAACCATATTCCTTATAGATTGGATTGCGGGCATTACCACCTTCTGTCACCAACCCATTATCAGGAATGCCCATAAAATCGAGTATGGAAAGTGCACCAACATATTCTATCACATGAGCATCGTTTCGCTGACCATTGTCTCCCGGGTCATTATAATAAGGATTAGATGGCACTTCGTCACCCAGATAATAGCATGCATTGACTTTCGACATACCCAGGTCTACCCCACCCTGCGTCAATCCCGTTAGGTTGTCGTGGTAATAGAACAGAGCCGACTTGGTTTTCGAAATAAAGTCAGCACGGCTAATGGGACTTTTTTCGTCCTGCTGCACATTGAAATAAGGCAAAACGGTCAAGGCTCCGATTCTTGCATCGCGTAAATCTCCACGATTATTGATGGCCGTATTATTTCCGGCATCGCGTATATTCTTCACGATAATGGGATAGCCGGCAGCTCCCGTCCCCCCAAAAATACTCGAAACTACAAAAATTCGGTCATTCTTGCGAAACACGTTTGAGAACTGGCGAAACTCCTCCGAATCCTTAAACTGATTCAAAGCGACCGAACCGATATTGGGAGATCCTACAAACCCAATATCCATCTTGGTTTGCAGTTGATTGTCCGAAAACATCATCGAGCACAAAGCCTGGTTGGCCGTATCAAGCGTATTGTATGAGATAAAGTCCTGAAATTTCTTGGACTCCACCGCCCCGAGATTGAAAAGAAATGTATCACTGAGGTTAGAGCCCCCTGGAAGAATGTCGCTCAGCGTAGATACCTTCACCGAAAAGAAACCCTTCAATACGTCTGTATTCTCTCCATAGAGTGTCCGACGGATGGAACGATACCAGCGAAGCAAGTTTTCCGTACGCTTCAAGTCCTCATTGGCCTTGTGTGGGTCTACGATAATTGGAATCACTTCCACGGGCATGGGCTGCCCAGTCTCGTCCACAGGATGTATTCCTGCTGCAAACTGCATGATGAGCGGGCGCATGACGCGCGACCCTGTTCCACCGACAAGAAATAAAAATAATCTCATTACTGTTATTTAAACTTTGATGTTTGAACTTCGAACTTGACGTCTATTTCATAAATCTCCGATTACCATCAGAATTCATCATGTCCAGACGCCCAAGTTCAAGACTCAAATTTTATTTTCTATTCCGGAATTGGAGTGTGTCTGCAATTAGAACTCCACCACCTCATTGCAAATGATGCAATAATATAAAGTATAGCTGTCACAACGAAATCGATAACACTGAAGCTAAACAAAGCGCTGGAGAATCCTACCGCAAGGGCATTGTCAAGATAGATAAAGGCGATTACAGAAGATAACAGAGAGGCTGCAAGCAAGGAAATCAGCCAATGATACCAACGACTAAAACTCACACTATTTATTACATAATAGAACAATCCTGCCACTCCCCATGCAACCACAGAGGATATAATTGAGGTGACAAAGTAGTGACCGTCGTTATCCATTTCGTAACTAAAATCAACCGGCATGCCAAAGCATTCGTAAATCGGGGATGCGGAAACGACAAAAACCAGTGTCAGCACGACCCCTCCAATCAGCAATATAGAGTTTTTCATTTATCGAGTTTTAATTCAAGTTCAAAATAAGTAGATGTCTCCTCTGCATTGCGCCGATAACTATCGTAGATACCACCCAGCAAATAACGAAGCGCGAAAGTGGAATGGCTGTCGGGTGTCAGGTCGCTGTCTGTAGAGCATGACTCCACCCAGTTTGGCATGCGGTTGAGCAATCGCAGCATCACATCCTGCCCATGGCTGATATTTGATGCCGAAAGGACAAACAAGTGAGTAGCCGTCCCCAAGTATTTCTTCTGAGCAGGCATCATGTCAGCCTTCTCTATCTTTCTTATTTCCTTGATTTTAATGTCGTCGTCAGCTTCAACCACATAGTTAGTCTTGTCCATGAGATACCGATGGTCGATAAACATACGGCCAAGGTCCACGGCTAAGACAAGCTGTACATCACCAGAGTTCTTGTCCGGCTCTATTTTCTCCAAACTCCTTATCTCATGACCTTGCCTGTGCTCCGGACGGAAACGCCCGCGGATATCCTTGTTGTTCAACAAGAAGGAACAATATGGCTCATAAATATCTTCGGCAGTGAACAGGCACATATTGTCATAACCCTTCAGGTTTTGCATTTTCGAGAATGTACGAAACGAAGCATCATGGGTCAGTCGTTCCATATTGTCGTTAGACCCCACAATAATAATATAATAAGGACGATGCCCGGAGAACCTGTGCACGCTATTGTCGTAGGCATAATACGGTCCGTTGTAAGAGCCGATCATGCGAACAACAAGCATCGACTTGTTCTTCACCTCGCTCTTAAACACAGAGCCTATCATCTCCCGAACCTCGTTGAACACCTTTTGCGGATTCACACCCTTCATATCCTTCACCGAATAGATCATGTCGGTAACCAGAATGCTGACCTGGTCATCGTCTGTCTTGTTCAGGATATTATCAAAAATACGGCGAAAATCAGTATATCCTTTCTCGCCAATGCTTTCTACCTTGGCCTCATCGGGCAGACTGTTCTGTAACGCCATAACAGCCGCACGGAACGAGCCGTCGCCGTCGGGACTGTCATAGGGCGACATGCTACCGCTGCGCTCCACATAGATATGAAACGAGAGGCTCTCGCCACCAACACCCGTGAATTTCACTTCCTTGGGTGGGCGGCGGTTTTCGAAGAACTCCGTAATATATTCCCTAACTGTTGCCTCATCTATCTTCCCATCCTTGACAAAATTCCGGAAGTTGGCTTTGTTACGATCCAAGTAATCAGCTATTTGCTTCCAATCCTTACTGTCTATAGTCTGGTCTTTATCTGCCAGCTCAAGCAATGTCTTATCAAACTCTTTCTTCGCCCCGTTGCCACAGCCAGTGGCCACGAGTACAAATGAAAACAACGCAGTATAAAAAATCTTTCTCATTGTCATTTAGACGTAATCTACCATTGTAGTGTTGCAAAAATACGAAAAATAACTGAGATAAATTGCTATAATTAAGGGAAAAAGAATAAACCTGTCTTATAAACCAGACCATGCAACCACTTCGATATGCGAATAACTATGATTTTGTTCAACTATTATCTATAATGCCATTATTTTTATTTAATTTTGCAACGAAAGAGGGAGTTAATCGTTACATTATGATAGAAAAATTTGATTTTCTTGTTATTGGTAGTGGAGTGGCTGGTATGTCTTACGCCCTTCAAGTAGCCAACAGTGGCAAGGGTAAAGTTGCCTTAGTATGCAAAACCACATTAGATGAGGCCAACACAGCCAAGGCACAAGGGGGAATAGCCGCAGTAACAAACCTTCAGGTTGACAATTTCGACAAGCACATCGAGGACACCATTGTGGCCGGCGACTATATTTCCGACCGAAAAGCCGTAGAACATGTGGTTCGTAATGCCCCCCAGGCCATAGCCGAACTTGTAAAATGGGGCGTATGCTTCGACCGAAAAGCCGACGGCACCTTCGACCTCCACCGCGAGGGAGGGCATAGTGAGTTTCGTATTTTGCACCACGCTGACGACACCGGCTTCGAGATTCAACGAGGCCTGATGGCTGCCGTGCGCAGCAATCCTAACATCACAGTACTGGAAAATCATTATGCCGTAGAAATTATCACACAGCACCATTTAGGCATAGAGGTTACACGCAGAACTCCGAATATAGAATGTTATGGTGCATACATACTGAATCCGGAAACACATAGGATTGACACCTTTCTTAGCAAAGTGACCCTAATGGCCACTGGAGGCATCGGGGCAGTATATGCCACTACCTCCAACCCCAACATTGCGACGGGCGACGGAATAGCCATGGTTTACCGTGCTAAGGGCACTGTGAAAGACATGGAGTTTGTGCAGTTCCACCCCACAGTTTTATACAATCCGGTAGAAAGTCATCCTGCTTTCCTCATTACTGAGGCCATGCGAGGCTATGGAGGCATTTTACGTTTGCCTAACGGCGAGGAATTCATGCAGAAATACGACAAACGCCTCTCCCTGGCTCCGCGCGACATTGTGGCCAGGGCTATCGACCGCGAGATGAAGAAGCATGGTCTCAATTATGTTTGCCTCGACGTTACACATAAAGATGCCGAGGAAACAAAAAAACACTTCCCGCATATCTATGCCAAATGTTTGAGTATCGGAATAGATATTACCAAACAATATATTCCCGTTTGTCCCAGTGCACACTATATGTGCGGCGGTATATTAGTCGACCTTCACGGCGAAAGCTCCATTCGTCGTCTTTATGCCGTAGGTGAATGTTCGTGCACAGGACTTCACGGCGGCAACCGATTGGCCAGCAACTCGCTTATTGAGGCAGTGGTATATGCCAAATCGGCGGCCGAACATAGCATCAGTGTCATAGATCAATATGATTTTAATACAAATGTTCCTAAATGGAACGATGAAGGCACAATGACCAATGAGGAGAAAGT
>CAYVGR010000008.1:0-21087 GCA_964450065.1 uncultured Prevotella sp.
GTTATCATCAGCAACACAAGCGCAAACCATGCGCTGCGAAGCTTCGTCTTGTTATTGTATTCTTTTCTCATAAACTTAAATAATAATTATATTGTTGTATTTTATACAGTTGGATAGTGCGCATACATGTTGCCACACATGACCTACAGCATAAGTCATGTGTACGAATTTATGCCCGCCAAATAAGTAAAGGGCAGTGCGCGGAACATGTTTTGTGAACTAAAGTGAAGAAAACAGGGACGAGTAGCAACGTTTCAACGCTACCACGCCAACATGCGCATCATGTTGTCTGCGTGCAAATACCTGTGTAAGGCTTATTTGATGCATACCCTGATTAGATTAATTTTCATAATTCGGTACAAAACTACACCAAAGTATTGACCCAACAAAACTTTTCCCTGTTTTTTTCATTCATTTAACCTATAGAATTATAATTGACAATTGACAATTGACAATTGACAATTAGCTGCGCGGTGAGGTTTTGGAGATATTCTAATATTGTTTGCGCAGCAAACGTAAAGATTTTCTGCGATGAGCGTTTTTGTTCAAAAAAAGATATTCTCCGTATATTCTAAGATTCGGCGAAGCCGAGCGGAGGAGTTTGCAATTCACAATTCAAAATTGGGCTGCGCGTTACCATTCAAAATTATTCGCAAGCTCATCAACTCATCACAATTTAGCTGCGCGTTGATTCGTATAGCAAACTTCTCGTCAGGCACTGTTTGATGACATCTTAATACTCATATAAACTATATTGAATAAGAATTGCACAATCTTATAAAGTTCAGTTTACAAAGTTAGGCATTTTCTATAAAACAAAATTAATAACCTTCGATTTTTTTCATATTTTACCCTCTTCCACCAAGACGGAACGCTGCTCTGGACTCATTCTTTTAAACAATTCAAGCAAGTCAGCCTTTTTGTCTTCTTGTTTCGGCTCTTTGAACAGGTAGGCATTGTCTGCCTATCGCCGGGATACATAAAAAGAAAAGCCCAAGATGACGAAACAATGCACGCTTGTCCCTTGGGATAGTGCTGCTCCTCAAAAATGTAAAATAGTATGATAAAAAATCCGGTGATAATTTTCAGACTATCCAGAGAAAAAGGCGCCATGTTCTGACTGATATTTTCGGTCGGGAAAACCGGGAAATATTAAGGGCGCTGCGGTTACAGCCTTATCATGGTCGGTTTAGGCTTTAATGGTGGTGCGAAAGCATGTTAGTCGCCCTGCGCTTAACATCTCATCGCACCGCCATTCGATAGCAAACGGCGGACGACGAAACTAACGCCGAAAAGGGTGTTCAGGATAACTTGCTGAATAATAGAGAACTACGAATTTCTCAAATTTCACGAATTTCGAGCCAAAGGTTTTGAATTTTTGAATTCGTGAAATTTGGAAGGGGATTTGTAAATAAAATTACTTGCAACGGATTTCGCGGATTGCACGAAGTCTGGATCGGGAAATTATAATTTTACTGAACAGGAGAGGGTTGTATATCGAGACAAAACGGATAGCGGCATCCCTCAAACTGTTGGTTCTTTATGCCTGCCTGCCAAAACGATTGACAGCATCACATACGGCTTCCACCTCCAAATCTGTCATCGTCTGGTTGCACGGAATGCTCAGTTCACAGCGGTGAACATGCTCGGTAATGGGCAACGACAAGGCACTCCACTCCCGATAGCATGCCTGCTGGTGTGGCGGAATGGGATAATGGATCATCGTACCAATGCCTTGTTCTTCCAAATATCGCTGCAAGTCGTCGCGACGATCGCACAGCACGGGGAAGATATGATACACACAATCTTCGTTGCGCCAACGACAGGAAGCGTCGGCCGGCACGGCCGCCTCCCACTCCGCCTTGCCGGGAAGTACTATCAAGGGATTGTCGATATTGGCATAATAATAGTTGGCTATGGCCTTGCGTCGCGCATTTTCCTCATCGAGATACTTCAACTTGACACTCAGCACGGCCGCCTGGATTTCGTCCAAACGACTGTTCCGACCCAGAAACGGGAACACATACTTCTTGCTCGACCCGTAATTGCCCAAGGCTCTGACCGTCTCCGCCAATGTCCTGTCGCTGGTCGTCACAGCCCCGGCATCCCCGAGCGCGCCCAAATTCTTGCCGGGATAAAACGAATGGGCAGCCGCATCACCCAAGGAACCGGTGCGCTGCAATTCACAATTCACAATTTTCAATTCACAATTTGAAATACCATCCGCTGCGCCTAATTGTGAATTTTGAATTTTGAATTTTGAATTGTCCCGCTCCGCTGCGCCTAATTTTGAATTGTGAATTTTGAATTTTGAATTACCACACGCCTGCGCATTGTCTTCTACCAATTTCAGCCGGTATTGCTCGCAGATACGTTGTATGGCGGGTGTCCAGGCATTTCGCCCATAGAGATGAACCAAGAGAATGGCGCGCGTACGAGACGTGATCGCCTGCTCTATCAGCGAGTCATCGAGCTGCAAATTGTCCGCCCGAGGTTCTACTAAGACAGGGGTAAGTCCATTCTCCGTAATCGAAAGCATGGAAGCGATATAGGTGTTGGCCGGCACGATGACTTCGTCGCCGTCATGGAGAATGCCCATCTCCATATAGGCACGGAAGATGAGCGTCAGGGCATCGAGACCGTTGCCACAGCCCACGCAATGCTGCGTACCGATGTAATCGGCATATTCCCTTTCGAACCGGGCATTGGCCTCACCTTGAAGATACCAACCGGAGTTTACCACTCGTGCCACGGCTTCTTGTATTTCTTCACCGTGCATGGCGGTGACAGCTTGCAAAGACAGATAAGGAATATGGTTCATGTTAAAAATTATAATGTTGAAAAGGCTGTCGTCGGTCTATAATTCCCACTCGTACCAATCATAGCACACACCGCGACCGCCGAAGCCCTCTTTTTGATAGACAAGACCCTCGTTGAGCACCTGCCCCCGTTGCTCATTGGATGTACCGAAATCGAAATACGGGCAGTGGCGATAGTCCTGCGTGAGAATGGTTCGGAATATGGCATCGAGGGCATGCTTGCGCTTGCCTTCGGGCGATGCCGAAATATATTGCGCGTGCACAACACAAGGCGTGACGTAGAGCAGCACCCCTCCCAGTACCTCGCTGCCGAGCCGGGCGGTGTAGAGTTTGATATTGTCGGGAAAGGCGGCATGCAACCGTTGCATCTCCTCGAGCGTATGCACCGGAGCCACATGGTGAGTGGTTTTCAGGTTTTCGGTGAGCACTTTCCAGAATGGAGCATAGTCGGCATCGCCCTGTTTCACTTCTATGCCATGCGCATGCGCCTTGTCGGCACCCCAGGATCGGATGCGGCTCCACTTCAAACTGTTCGAAGACCTGATGACAGACGCAATGCTCCTGACCGTCAGCCGCGCCCGGCAAACATTGAAGACGGCATACAAATCTTCCTCGGCCGGCAACCGATGATATATCCACGGAACCGGCTTGTAGAGAACCCGATGAAAGCCTTGGGCACGAAGGTAGTTGTTGATGTGGTGGAAAATGTCGCAAACCTCTGCCGTCTTGGTCTTATCAAGCGTGAGCAACCCACCATAAGTAAGCCCTTGGTGCGACCACAACACGTCTGCCTCTTGATTGGCCGGAAGCACGGCGACGAGCGCATTATCGTTCCAGACCATCAGCGAATGGTCGTGGAAACGATCGCTGTGATAGTCCATGTAGTCGCGGCAAAACAAGAATGTGCCTTGCTTGGACCGTGCAACGAAATTATCCCAAGCCGTCTTCCGATCAGCAGTGTATCGTGTTATTTCAAACATGAGTTTACATAGTTTCTATATTCGTCATAATCACGAATATAGTCCTCCTCGTCGAAGGGAAGTTCTGCCAGCACAAGGCACACGGCTCCCGACGAGAAATCTTCCAGCGTGCGCCACACTCCGGTCTGTACGATAAGCCCCTGATAGGGGTGGTTCAGCAGGAAAGAAGATTTGTGCTCGGTGTCGTCCAAGGTGACGGTGAACGACCCGCTCACGGCAACAATTAATTGTCGGCATTGCTTATGAGCGTGACCGCCTCGGTGTTCTCCTCCGGGAACATCGTAAACCCAATATACCCTGCTTATCTTGAAAGGTACCTCCTTAAACTGTTCGACAACCGTGAGGTTGCCCCGGGGGTCTAATATCTTGGGGAGGTCTATGATTTCACCTAATTTCATACGCTTATTTTTTCATATATGGGTCTGTTCCCAACACCGTTTTGGCCAACCGTTTGGCTTTTTCGCGCAGGAAGTGCATGTCGCTTCCCACCTCGTCGTAGCACAACACCACGCCCATGCGGCGACCAACATGAGCCTGCAACTTGCCAAAGATGCGAACCCGTGCACGGTCTTCGGCGCACACTTCTTCGAGCTGATAATCCAAAAGCATATCGGACTCGACGGGCGAGAGCACCACCGCCGACACACCGTGATGTTCCAAGTGGATAGCCGGGATAGGCAGACCCATGACTGCACGGAAATGCAGTTCAAACTCGCTGAGGTTGGTACAGTGACTGAGGGTCACCATACCGGTGTCGTGAGGCCTCGGACTAAGCTCCGAGAAGATGACTTCTCCCTGCTTCGTCAGGAAAAACTCCACACCCCAGAGTCCGGCTCCGGTCAGTGCCTTGGTCACTTCGTCGGCCATGTGTTCGGCTGTTTTCAGGGCTTCATCAGGAATTTGGAAAGGCATCCAACTTTCGCGGTAATCGCCGCCTTTCTGAACGTGCCCAATCGGAGGGCAAAACATAGTCGGTCCGTTCTGTTGTGTAATGGTGAGCAATGTGAATTCGGAATCGAAGTCGATGAACTCTTCGATGATCACCTCCTTCACATCGCCGCGCCCCTCTTCCATCGCCTCGCGGAAAGCTTCTTCCAACTCTTCCTCGTTGTGCACATAACTCTGACCGTGCCCGGAAGATGACATCAGGGGCTTGACCACACACGGATAACCGATTTGGTCAGCGGCATGCTTGAATTCATCAAATGTTTTAGCATAGAAATATTTGGCTGTGCGAAGCCCGAACTCGCGCGAAGCCAAGTCGCGGATAGCCCTCCGGTTCATCGTATAGTTCACCGCCCGAGCCGAGGGGACAACCTGTATGCCCGCCTTTTCGAAGTCGAAAAGGCGCTCGGTGCGAATGGCCTCAATCTCCGGCACAATGATGTCGGGGTGATGCCGCTCCACCACGGCAGCCAAGGCATCGCCGTCGAGCATGGAAAACACCTCACATTCGTCGGAGACCTGCATGGCCGGTGCTTCTTTATAATGATCACAAGCTACCACATATTGTCCGGCTCTCTTGGCCGCAATGGCAAACTCCCTGCCCAGTTCGCCTGAGCCTAATAATAAAATCTTCTTCATTTTTACAACGGATGTTCTGTCCTACTATATTAAACTACACCTATTTTCTGCTTTACTGTGTTCGAAAATTCCCGTGCCATCATTTGCCATTCGGGCGTAATGGCTATTTTCCTAAGGTCTTTCTCCACTATCTCGGTAATCACCTCGGGCTTCACACGAAGCCTCTCCGCAATGGCAGCCACGGTTTTCTGGGGTGTCCCAAACAAGCCGTAACACTCGCAGACAATCTCCTTGTCCAGCTCGCCCAGCATGGTGATCAGTATGTCCATGTTGGCCTTGTCTGCCTCGCTGACCAGCAAGGCCGACTCTTTCATCAGCTTTAAATAATTGTGCACCTGCTTTGCGTATGCATCCATCATCGTGTTGATTTATCGTTTCCCTAATGTTATAACCTCGCAATCTGTGAATTTATTGCCTTCTATGGTCAGTCTTATCATTGTTCTGTCCCTGTGCCACCCTGTTTTTCCGGCTGCCCCCGGGTTGATATGCAGCAAGTCGAGACGCTTGTCCGGCATGACCTTGAGGATGTGCGAGTGGCCGGAGATGAACAGTTTGGGCGGATTGGCACGGAGTTCCGCAGCTATCGACCTGTCGTATCGTCCGGGATAACCGCCGATGTGGGTCAGCAACACTTCGACCTCTTCAACCCCAAAGCGGAGGACTTCAGGATAACGCACGCGCAACTTGTCATCATCTATATTGCCATGCACGGCCCGAAAACGCGGCTTCATCGCCTCGAAACGGTCGGCAACGTCGATGCTGCCGATATCGCCGGCATGCCACACTTCGTCACAATCAGCAAAATAGGTCTCGAATCTGTCGTCCCAGCAGCCATGGGTGTCGCTGATAATTCCGACCCTCATCACTCTTTAGACTGGTTTTGCGAAGCTTCGTTGCCTGCCATCTTGAATCTTCTGCGAATGAAATCGGCGATAAACACGGCCGTCTCCTCAACCCCCAACAAACTCGAATTGACACACAAATCGTAGCTCTCGGAATGTCCCCACTGCTTGCCGGTATAATAATTGTAATAGGATGCCCGGCTGTCGTCCTGCTGATTGATATATTTCCGCGCCGTGGCACGGTCCCAACCAAAACGCTTGCACACGCGCTGCATGCGCTGGTCCACGTTAGCCGTGATGAAAATGCTGACCGTATTCTTGAAGTCGCGCAGCACATAGTCGGCCGTTCTGCCAACAAATACACAGCTTCCTCCTTCGGCAGCCTTGCGTATTGCGTCGCTCTGGAAAAGATAAAGGTTTTCCTGAGAGAAATTGTTCTGATAAAAATTGTTGTCGCCCAGCAAGGGTACGTGTACATGAAACAATGACTTGAGGAAGCCCTTCTTTTCGTCGTTCTGCTCGAAAAATTTCTCACTGAAACCGCTCTCCTTGGCTGCAAGGTTGAGCAGTTCCTTGTCGTAGAAAGCACATCCAAACTCTTCGGCAAGCCGCTTGGCAATGACACGGCCACCCGAGCCTATCTGTCGTCCTATGTTGATGATGATTTTGGGGTTGTCCATAGTATTTATATGATTTGCTTTTTGATTTTTTTCAGGAAGATGTGCATAATCGTTGCTGCCACAATGGCCGCTGTCAGGTCGGATACCGGAAGTGAATACCAAACCCCGTCTACCCCAAAGAAGGTTGGCAACACGGCCAAAAGGGGCAACAGGAACAGCAACTGGCGCGACAAAGAAAGAAAGATACTAATCTTGACTTTGCCGATACACTGGAAGAAATTGCTTACAACCATCTGGAATCCGACAACCGGGAAGACCAGCATATTGATGCGGATAGCCTTGACAGACAGCTGAATGAGTGTGTCGTCGGTAGTAAACAATCGTGCGCAATAGCCTGGGAGAAACATTGCGATGAGCCAGCCCACGGTCATGATACACGTTGCAACGATGACGGCCAACCTTAAAACATGCATCAACCGACCTGTCTGCCGACTGCCATAGTTATATCCGGCAATGGGCTGCACACCTTGGTTTAGCCCCATGACAAACATGACAAACATCGTTCCTATGGCATTTGCTATCCCGTACGAACCGACAGAAAGGTCTCCTCCGTATTTCACAAACTGTCTGTTCATGAAAATAACCACAATGCAGGCACACACATTCATGAGGAAAGGAGATATTCCGATACCGACGATGTTCTTGACAAGGTCAGCCTTCAATCTATATGTCCCACGTTTCATGTGCAGGATTTGACTCTTGTCGGTCAGTAAAATCATCTGATAGACAAGTGCCAGCGACTGCGATATGACAGTTGCCAAGGCGGCTCCGCGTATGCCCCATCCCCACCAAAAAATAAAGACCACATCCAACAAAATGTTCATCACCACTGTAAAAATCGTGGAATACATGGCATGGCGGGGCTTGCCGGCCGCCCGCAACACTGCATTCATACCAAAATACATGTGGGTAATGATGTTTCCGGCAAGGATAACCTGCATGAAGTCGCGTGCATACGATATGGTATGTATACTCGCTCCAAAAAACAAAAGAATGGGATCGAGGAACAAAAGACATACAACACCAAACACAAAACCCACAATCAGGTTCAGCATGACGGTGTTGCCCAGCAACTTAACAGCCGTTTGATAGTCGCGCTGCCCCAATTTCACGGAGATGGCCGTCGATGCGCCCACCCCTACGGCCGCACCAAAGGCAGCAGAAAGGTTCATGAAAGGGAAAGTAATGGCAAGTCCGGAAATAGCCATCGGTCCTGCCACCTGACCAATAAACACACGGTTGATGATGTTGTATAAAGAAGAGGCGGTCATCGCAATGATGGCCGGCAAAGCATACTGTAGCAACAATTTGCCCACAGGCTTGGTGCCCAATTCTAACGTTGCTTGCTTATTGTCTTTATCCATAGAGCTCTTGCAAAAGTACGAAAAAGATTTGGAGTTACGCCTTTTTCAGGCTACTTTTGCAACAATTATAGACAAATATACTGATGAAAAAATTACTACTTATATCTCTGTTTACAGCAGGTATTACAGCAGTATTTGCTCAAGGCAACAACAAAGTGGCCTACCCTGGTGGGTCTTTCAATATTTTCAGGGTAAGCCTGAAAGACAAAAAAGGCTCGGCACACTCGCTGAAACACCCGGAGAAATTCTTATCCGAGAAATCGCTCCAGCGAAGGAGAAAGCAAAGCCTGCCTATCGACTCCACAGACTTACCATTATCCGAAAAATATATCAACAAACTCACCAAAGAAGGACTGCAAGTTATAGGCGGGAGCAAATGGAACAACACTGTCCTCATCAGGTCGGAGAAGGAGAGCCTGTCACCCCAACTGGCACGGTTTCCATTTGTAACCCAATGCGTCAAGGTGTTTTCCACACCCGATTCAATTCCTCTTGAGAAGCCCGACTCGGTTGTTGTTGACTCGGCTGCCCTGCGGGAAGTCAGCACACACCGCTATGGACGCGGCCGGCATCAAATCGAAATGCTGAACGGTCTGAAGCTGCACGAAGCGGGATTCCGGGGCGACGGCATGCTCATTGCTATCATAGACGGTGGCTATATGAACGTGGATCGCATCGATTACTTCAAGAATGTGGACATCATCGGGCAGCGCGATTTTGTCTATCCTTACACCGCCAACCTGTACGACGAGCTTGACCATGGCACAATGGTGCTCTCGGATATCGGTGCCAACATCGAGGGAAAGTTTATAGGCACAGCACCTCATGCCTCGTTCTTGCTGCTAAGAAGCGAGTATGGACCAACCGAGAGCCTGGCCGAAGAGGATTATTGGGCGCAGGCAGCAGAGTATGCCGACTCCGTTGGGGCGGATGTGGTGAACTCTTCGCTCGGTTACTTCATGTTTGATGACAAATCGACCAACCACAAATACCGTGAGCAAGACGGCAAGACTACGCTTATATCGCGAACGGCTTCCATGATGGCCGGCAAGGGTATGATACTCGTTAACAGTGCCGGGAATGCGGGCAGAGGTACGTGGAAGCGCACAAACTGCCCGGCAGATGCCACCAATATCCTGGCCGTTGCCGCCCTGAGCGCCGACAGCGTAAATGCCGCGTTCAGTTCGGTAGGCCCCTCCTCCGACGGGCGCGTGAAGCCGGACGTGGCCGCACAGGGTGTGCAGGCAACCGTTATCGACGGCTCCGGCGTCATCACCACGGCCAATGGCACCTCGTTCGCCTCCCCCATCACCTGTGGCATGGTGACTTGTCTGTGGCAGGCTCTGCCTCATAAAACTGCCATCGAGATTATGGACTTGGTGCGCAAATCTGCTGACCGTGCCGATTATCCCGACAATATCTACGGCTATGGCATACCTGACTATTGGAAAGCATACCAGGAGGGGAAGAAATAAAACGAAGAAAGAAGAATGAGGAGGGAAGAAATAGAATGAAGAAGGAAGAGAAAAGAATAAAGGGAGAAGAATTGGAAAACGGGAGTTCACTATGAGTCAAAAGACACTTACCCTTTTTGAACTCAACTTGCTTGTGCGCGATGTGCTGGAGACGGCACTCGATTCTGCCTATTGGGTGGAGGCTGAGTTGTCGGAAGCGCGGGAGGTTCGCGGGCATTGCTACATGGAACTCATTCAGAAAGATCTGTTTTCTGCCACCCCCGTGGCACGTGCCTCAGCCAAATGCTGGAAGTCAACATGGAGCCGACTAAGGCCTAAATTCGAGCAAATCACCGGCCAAACGCTTCATGCCGGCATGAAAGTGCTCCTGCTGGTAACGGCCAATTTCCATGAGGCATACGGCTTTTCGTGGATTGTGCAAGATATCGACCCAACCTATACCATGGGCGATATGGCTCGGAAACGGCTTGAAATTATACGGCAACTCAAGGAACAGGGCATTTTCGACATGCAGAAAGGGCTGTCTATCCCGATGTTTGCCCAGCGCATCGCCGTTATCTCGAGCGAGCATGCAGCCGGATACGGAGACTTCTGCAACCAATTAGAGGCCAACGACTACGGCTTTGCCTTTTATCCTAAGCTGTTCCCCGCCGTCATGCAAGGCGAACAAGTGGAACAGAGTATCATCGCAGCACTCAACGAAATCAACAACCAGGCGCAACTGTTTGACGTGGTGGTGATTATACGGGGAGGGGGTGCCACGGCCGACATGAGCGGTTTCGACACGCTCCTATTGGCCGAAAACGTGGCCAATTTCCCATTGCCCGTCATTACCGGCATTGGTCATGAGCGCGATGAAAGCATCCTCGACATGGTGTCGAACACCCGGGTCAAGACTCCCACGGCAGCCGCGACATTTCTCATAGACAACCTCGCAAACGTATGGACGCATATTGCCAACTGCCAAAATAGGATTGCCACGCACGTCGGCCACCGCATGGAACGGCAGTACAACAGGCTCAACCGCTGTGCCGACCGCATACCCATGCTTTTCTCCTTAGTGAAAACAAGGCAGGAAGCACGGCTCGACCGCCTGTCGGCGCAGATAGTATCGCTGGTCGACAACCGCCTTGCCCAAGGCCGACATCGCCTTCAGCTCATCAGCACCAACATACGCTCCGCGATAACACGACGTATGACCCGGGAGAGCAACCGCCTCGACCAACTAAACATCAAACTAAAAGCCCTTGACCCACAACTGCTGCTGAAAAGGGGATACAGCATTACCCTATACAAAGGCAAAGCCCTGCGCAATGCTTCAAAAGTAAAAAAGGGAGAGGAAATAGAAACCCAAGTGGAGAACGGACGCATCAATTCGATTGTCCAATAAACCGCGCCTCCGTCTCACCAAACTATAAAAAAGAACAAACCATGGCTACGGAAATCAAGTATGAAGATGCCATCCGGCAATTAGAAGATATTGTTGAGAGGCTGGAAAACGACGAACTCGACATTGACGAGATGTCCAAACAGCTGAAAAAAGCACAGCAACTCATCAAGCTTTGCAAACAACGGCTGACCAAAACCGATGCGGAGATACGGAAAATATTATCCGATGAATAGAAAACCTGTTGATTGCATGTTGATTGCATGAAAGGAATAAATATTTTATCCATTGAAAACAACCAATGAGTTAAACTGATGTGTATGCAAAGCGAGCCTTATTTGGTCAGTGTTTTGGTGCCTTTATATGGTGTGGAAAAATACATAGAGAGATGCGCCACAAGTATTTTTACACAAACATATTCTCATGTAGAATATATATTTGTAGATGATTGTTCTCCGGATAACAGCTTGAAATTGCTGCAAAAGACCATTGAACAATTTTCTATTGATCCCGGTTATCTCAAGATTATCTCGCATGAGACGAACCGTGGGTTAGCAGCCGCCAGAAACACGGCTTTGGAAAATGCACATGGCGAATTTGTCGTTCATGTAGATTCTGATGATTGGTTGGAGCCCAATGCGATCAAACAGTTGGTTCAGAAGCAACAACAGGGTGATTTTGACATCGTGACAGGCAGAGCCTTGGCTATAATGCAGACCATACTGAAGAAAAGCCTACAACGATTTGTAATAGTAAGGAAGAACAAATTGTAAACTACTTAAAACAATCGTTGGAACATGTGATATGGGGAAGGCTAATCCGTAAAAGCTTGTATACTACATATAACATTAAAGCCAAAGAGGGTGTCGACATAGGTGAGGATGCCCAAGTTATACCCATACTTTTCTATTATGCTGAAAAAACAGCTTGGATTGACGACTTTGTCTATAATTATAATCGTATGAATGAAAATTCGTATATGGCAAACAACAGACTTGACATCAACAAGCGCATCAAAACAATAAAATGTGATTTAAGAACGACGCTCATTCAGAAAAACTTCTTTCAAGACAAAGGCAACAGCTATATGAAAATCATTAATCATAACCTTATTTCAAATAGCAGACGGCTTGCAATAGCTTATTGCAAAATAGGCGACAAGAAAGAATTCAAGCGTATCTATCATTATATAAAACAGAACAACACAGATAGTTATTGGACAAAAGCTATTTTGCTGATAACCTTACCCTTTTTCTTATGCAAGCTAACAGTTAAATATTAGTGATGCAATTAAAGTTTACTTCAGGCAGAACTGTTATATACGAAACCTTTTCGTGATAACATTTTATATTTGATTCCATCAACGAGTAATAGAAAAGAACCATAAAAGTTGCCACGTATCATTATTATTCGTACTTTTGCATCATATTAAAAGTAAAAACTCTAAAATCACTATCATTATGCAAGAACTGGACTGGGCTAATTTGTCTTTCGGTTACATGAAGACCGACTACAACGTACGTTGCTATTACCGCGATGGGAAATGGGGTGAGATAGAGGTGAGTTCAGACGAGTATCTCAATCTGCACATGGCCGCTACCTGCCTTCATTATGGTCAGGAAGCCTTTGAAGGGATGAAGGCATACCGATGCCCCGATGGCAAGGTGCGCGTATTCCGCATGGACGAAAATGCCGCACGCCTGCAAAGCACATGCCGTGGCATCATGATGCCGGAGGTTCCTACCGAACTGTTTGAGGAAATGGTGAAGAAGGTAGTGCGCCTGAATCAGGAGTACATCCCGACCTACGAAAGCGGCGCAACGCTGTATATCCGCCCGCTGCTCATCGGTACGAGTGCACAGGTAGGCGTTCATCCAGCTTCAGAATATTGTTTCCTTATCTTCGTAACACCTGTTGGTCCCTATTTCAAGGGAGGGTTTGCCAGCAACCCCTACGTCATCGTTCGCGACTACGACCGTGCCGCTCCCCTTGGCACAGGCACATATAAGGTGGGGGGCAACTATGCAGCCTCGCTCAAGGCCAACGCCATTGCCCACGAGAAAGGATATGCCAGCGAGTTCTATCTCGACTCCAAGGAAAAGAAATATGTAGACGAATGTGGTGCGGCCAACTTCTTTGGTATCAAGAACAACACCTACGTCACCCCAAAATCCACTTCTATCCTACCCTCGATCACAAACAAGAGCCTCATGCAAATAGCCGAAGACCTGGGGCTCAAGGTGGAACGACGACCCGTTCCCGAAGAAGAGCTCGACACCTTCGAGGAAGCCGGAGCCTGTGGCACGGCAGCCGTTATCTCGCCCATATCCTATCTCGACGACCTCGACACCGGCAAACGATACAACTTCGGGGAGAAGCCGGGGCCATGGAGCAAGAAACTCTACGACACCTTGCGTGGCATCCAATATGGTACCGTTGAGGACAAACACGGCTGGACGACAGTAGTTATCGAATAACAACCCTATCACATACAGGCGAATCCCTCGATCGTTTCATGCGATCGGGGGATTTGTCTTTATCCACTGCTATCATTCATCAACCAACGGACCACGCGTCTCCACTTCTCTGCAAATGTCTTCTCACCTCACAAGTTATACAAATCCGCAGGTATACCAACAATTTGGAAAGACTATTTTTCCCATTCATACGTTACGGAGAAAATGGGAATTTCGGGAGATGAATACACCGAGCACAGCCTGACCACCCCTTTGTCTATGGAATATTCGTATGTTATAAGTTGATTCGACCTTGTGGAAAATACATGCTCACTATGGGGCAGGCGTTTCGGCAACATGCCCAGATAGCCTGACTGTTGCAAGGGATACAAGTTACCATTGGGTACCGGAATAGACAATTTCGGATACGCGCTTAATAAAGTGTAGGCGTAACTCCTACGCTCAACCATTTCTTCTCGTCTGCAGCTTTGAAAAGTCTTCAGGTCACCTTGTTCCCACACATATTCGTGCTCTTCATTCAACGTATTCCCATTAGCGACAAATATATTCTCTACATTGACCTTGATAAGTTGTCTATCATGATTATACCGCAATTTGAAGTGATAAATGGCATGGCCTTGTATAACCCCCGAAACACTGTCTATCAACCCCTCCCGCAGAAAGAGCGTGTCCCTGTAGATAAGCGGAGCATCAGGAAAGCGCATATAATCTGTCATGTCAGAATATATACGATGCTGATGAACATCGTATTGATAGCTGACCTCTCTCTCCACCACATGATCCTTGTAGGATACATAGGAAACAAGACGTCGTTTATTATCATATTTATAATCTGCATGCCCATCCTTCCACCGTTCCGTTCTGAGGAGCGAAGACGATTGCGGAGTAGGCAGGGGCGGTTCGGGAGAAGGTTCGTCCGACCCGCAAGAAACCGACCCAAGAAGAATGCCGGCCAACAACATACAGTTAAATATGTGACAAAAGAGTTTTGTTTTCATCATGTAATCAATAGTGGATGGAACACAAATCATGAGTACGGTTGTTTCTATAACGCAAGGCCATTTCCTTTATTACATCCTGAAACAACCTTTCAACCATTCCGTTCAGCGCAATACGAGTCCGCCTTTCGCGCAATCACATTTCCACCTTCCACATTGGTAGTGTGGGGAATTCTTTTTACCTTTGCAATTCATTATAAATAAGCGTAGAAGGCTTATACAACAAGCCGTTTCTCCTAAAATAAGAGTTCATGGGCAAAGGAAAATTAGCCAAGTTTGCAGAGATGAAGAAGATGAAGAACGTCTTCGAGTATCCCTATTCCGTTATCGACAACGTGCCATTCCCCATGAAGGGGCATTGGCGAGAAGAGTATTTCCACACCCCCAACCCCATCGTTTTGGAATTGGGCTGTGGCAAGGGAGAATACACCGTGGGGCTGGCCAAGTTGTTCCCCAATATTAATTTTATTGGTGTGGACATCAAAGGCGCACGCATGTGGACCGGGGCCAAGCAAGCCTTGGAACAAAACCTGCCCAATGTGGCCTTTCTGCGAACTCAAATCGAGTTGATAGACCGTTTCTTTGCGAAAGATGAAGTTCAGGAAATATGGCTCACCTTCTCAGACCCGCAGATGAAAAACCCGCGCAAGCGTCTCTCCTCAACATTCTTTATGGAACGCTATCGAAAATTTCTAACCGACGGTGGCATCATTCATTTGAAAACCGATTCAAACTTTCTCTTTACCTATACCAAGTTCATGGTCGAGAAGAACAATCTTCCCGTGAACTTCTGCACGGAAGACCTGTATCACGATACGCCCGAAACCCTGATTGGCTCGCCCTTGCTCACCATCCAGACCTATTACGAATCAATGTGGATAGAACGTGGACTGAACATCCGCTACATGCAGTTCCGCCTTCCCAACACTCCTCCATTGGTAGAACCGGAGGTAGAGATACCACTCGACGAGTACCGCAGCTACCGCCGCAGCAAGCGCAGCAGCTTAGAGACTTCGAAATAATTCACAATTCACAATTCATAATTTACAATTAGGCTGGCGCGTAGTGACAATTCAAAATTCATAATTCACAATTAGGCTGCGCGCAGTGACGATGCATTACACGGTAGCAATAAGTCGTGTGAATGTCGTGAATGTCGATGCAAAAAGAACGATACAAAAAGAGAGTCGTTGCAGAAAAAAAGTTGATGCAAAAAATCGAAGCAAAAAGATTCGATGCATCAAGCAACAGTAAACCTGTTGCTTGAATTATTTTTTCAACTTAAAAGAATTTTCTATACTGCTCAGCTCTGCCCCAAAAGCTTTATCAACCGTCAGTCTTTTCTCCACTTGCGAGCAACTGTGGAGCACGGTGGAATGATCCCTGTTGCCAACCAACTTGCCAATACGGCTGGCAGGCATCTTGGTATATTTTTGGGCAAGATACATCGAAACCTGCCGTGCCCGCACATAGTCGCGCTTGCGACTTCTGGAATTGACTTGCGCCTCCGTAACATTATAATGCACGCACACCTTGTCGATAATATCGTCAATGGTCAGCGGCTCGTCGTCTATCTTCACCGCACGCTTGATGATTCGCTCTGCCAACTTCATGTCTATGTCACAATTATAGACAATCGAATAGGCCATCAGCGAATTGATAACGCCCTGCAAATCGCGCACGCTGCCACTGGCAGTCTCGGCAATATACTGCACCACATCGTGAGGAATGCTCAGGCCGTCGCGGCGAATCTTGCTCTCCAAGATGTCTATACACAATTGGCGGTTAGGCTTTTCGAGCTCTGCAATCAGTCCGCAGGAGAAACGTGTGAGCAGTCGGTCGGGCATGCCCTTGAGGTCGATAGGCGGGCGATCGGAAGCCAAGAAGATACGCTTGCCGTTTCTGAAGAGGTGGTTGAAAATATGGAAAAAAGTTTCCTGTGTCTTGGCAGCGCTCACCCACTCCTGAATATCGTCCACAATGAGCATGTCTATCGTCTGGTAAAAGCCGATAAAATCGTTCAGCTTGTTCTGCAACACCGCATTGGTGTACTGCACCTGGAAAAGGCGTGCGCTGACATACAGCACCCGCTTTTGCGGATAGAGCTGCTTGGTCTTGACGCCTATGGCATTGATGAGATGAGTTTTGCCACAGCCCGACGGCCCATAGATAAACATGGGGTTGAACTGCATCGTATTGGGGTGCTCGGCAATCGACATACCCACCGAACGGGGCAACTTGTTGCTGTCGCCCTCAATGTAATTGGAAAAGGTAAGGTGCGGGTTGAGCTGCGAGTCTATTTGCTGCGGTCGGGCAGCATCAAGAATAGTAGGACTCTGGTTGGCTTTCGTCCGCGGCTTCTCTTTTCCCAGCTCTCCGGCCGGCTCACCCTCTATATCCTGCGAGATATTATGCTCCTTGTCAGTTACCACACGATAGGACAACCCCACCCCGGCACCAAAGCAATGCTGCAAGACCTTGCCCAGCAAATCGACAAAGTTCTCCTCCAGATACTCATACACAAAAGGGCTGGGTACCTGAACCAATATCATCTTTCGGGCTTCATCGAAGTTCTCGAAGACGATGGGCTTGAACCATGTGGTATATATTTGCTCGCTAACGTTCTTGCGAATAAGCGCAAGCGCGCTGTCCCAACGACTATCAGGACTTTTTTTCATCAGTGATCTTGATATTATGGCTTGTGGCCGGAATGAATGTTTCTTAGTCTTATTGCAATGCAAAATTAATAAAGTTTTCCCTGACTGGCAAATCCTCTCAAGCCCACCATAAAAGCCCTATTTAGCGTAACTCGTTAAGGCTTGGCGCATTAGGCTGATTTAAGCACAAAAGTTAAAAAAACTCAACCTCTCATTGTCCAATATCCTGGTAATGAAGAATATACTTTCCACGTCAAAAACTTATCGAAAGGATGTGAAACATCGCACCAAAATCGGGTAGACGTGTCAAGAGAAACGACTTATAGATGTTTGGCCAGGCGTGAAACATCACCCCGCTTTATTTAGACGGTTTTTAAATATTCGTCACTCACAAGCCCATGTCACGACAAAAGAAGACCATTGTAAAATATGATTACCATTTTTGGGGTGATCGTTTTTGGAGCATCTGGAGAAAAACACGCCATGTTACAGACATTAATTTTTGCCGGTGGCACACAAAAAATTCCGTGACTGCGCGATAGCTGTCTTATGGCCGTGCGGTTTGAGCTTCATGGGCACGCGATTGGGTTCTAACCACACGGTGTATAAGGCTTAATCGGCACACCATTCGATACCAAACGGCGGGCGAAAAAGTTGGGGACACTTGGTCGGTTTTGCCAAGTGGCTGAGCAACTGGCAATTGCAAATCTTCGCAAATTTCGCGTATTTCGAACCAAAGGTTTTTGATTTTTTAATACGCGAAGCATGAAGGCATGTTTGTAAAGAAATATACAAATATTCGGCGTCTCAGGATACGCAAAAAGACGGGTCAAGGCAGGGGAACACGAACGACCACCACAGAGCTTAACCAGCTTGACATATTGAATGTTCGCCAAGCGGCAATTCCGCTTGGGTTGTCACCATAAGGATTTTGCTGATTGAAGGCCTCGAAGCCTTCAATCACTTCTTTTAAGGTATCTGCTATTTGGCCTTCCTCCCAAACAAGGAGAAGTGCACATAGCGCTTGGGGTGTGCCTTGATGTTTGTGAGCAGCGAGTCGGCACTCACCATGGTTGAGTTGAGGTTGTTGTACAGGCTGGCATCGTTCATCAGCAAGCCCAAGGTACCCTCGTTGCTGTTCAGGCGGGCACTGACTTCTTGCACATTAGCCAAGGTTTGGTTTACCTTGGCCATGGTTCCCGCCACATCAATGGCAGCAAAATTGGCAGTCAGCTTAGATGTGTTGTCGAGAGTCACGTCTGCCTTGTCGAGGGCAAGCTCTGCCTTGTTCATCATCACGGGCACGCTCGTGTTCAGTCCGGCAACCAAGGTGTTCAGGCTTGCGCTCGTCGTAGCAAGACTTGCAGTAATGGCTTCCACGTTGTGCAGCGAGCGAGCCAGTGCAGGGTCGGTTATCAGAATATTGATACCGGTCAAGATGCTGTCCAGCTTGGGAACGACCCGTTCGATATCAGGCATCAGCTTGGACACGGCTCCCGTTACACCCTCGTTGATCGAGCCGGAAATCGTATCACCGGGTTCGAGCATTTGCTGTGAGTGCCCGGTTAGAATCAGGTTCATCTTCACATTGCCCATGATGTCGCTCTCGATCTCGGCTGTTGTGCCTTCGGGCATCCGCAGGTTTCTGTCCACGTCAAACTTTACCACTACTCCCTCTCTGCCGGAGTAGTCGTAAACGATATCCTTGACAACACCCACCTGATAGCCATTGGCATAAATGGGATTGGACTCGGTAAGTCCGCTGATATCGGTAAACCTGATATAATATGCTGTGCTTTTTGAAAACACTGACATGCCCTTGAGGAAATTGAGCCCGAAATACAGCAGCACAATCCCCACGACGGCTACCAAAGCTATCTTGACCTCGTCTGTAAAAAACTTCATATATTCTTATATTTCTATTATCTGTTGGCCTTAAATTCTCTTATTCCCTCGTTCACATCTATTTTGTTCCCATTCTTGAAAGCGATGATGAAACACTCGGGGAACTTATCTAAGATTTGCTTCCGCAGGCGATAAATCTCATTGTAGTCATTGCTCGCCCCGTATGTGTATTTCCTGTATTCTCCTTCTTCATAGACATCGCAGCCCTCAAGCCCTTTGAAGTTGCGGTCGTCGGCCTTTAATACGTTCCTGCTGATGAGAATCTGCACCTTAAACACGGGCTTAGACGGGTCGGTCTTGCCAGTTGGCAAGGCAACTTGCTTGTCCTTGGCCTTGCTGGCTGGAGCCTCCTGGGCCGGCGGTTGCTGGTTTACAGCTGCCTCAAGCGGTTGGGCAACAGGTGGCTGCACCGGCTTGGGCGGCTGCACTGCCACCACCTTGCCCGGGCGGTTGGCCTTGCCGTCGCGATAGGGCACCTTGATGTTGGTGTCGTATTTATTCTTATAACGAATAAAGGCATTGTACATGCCCTTCGTATAGCAGTCCAAGGCCACATCGGAATTCATGAACAGTTCCTCTTCGGGGGTCGATATGAAGCCCAATTCCAGCAGCACGGCAGGCATCGAGGTCCACCTTAATACCGCAAGATTGTTTTGGTGGGAACCGGCATCCTTGCGCCCGGTGGCCGCGCACACCTCTGTTTGCATCAGGCGTGACAGCTCCACACTGCGCTCGCGGTTCTTGTCTGCAATAAACTCGAACATAATATCGCTCTCCACCGAGTTGGGGTCAAAGCCCTTGTACACGGTTTTGTAGTCGTCCTCAAGATATATCACAGAGTTTTCGCGCTTGGCCACATCGAGGTTTTCGAGTATGCCCACGTTGCCCGTTCTCTGCCCCCTGCCCAGCGTGTAGCTTTGGAATCCATGCACCAAGCGACTGCCGGAGACAGCATTGATATGGACAGATATAAACAAATTGGCTTTCTTTTCATTGGCAAAATCCGCCCTACTCTTCAGCGCGACAAATTGATCGGTCTTCCTTGTGTAGAACACTTTGACATCGGGACAGTTCCGCTCTATCATCTTGCCCAGCGACAAGGCATACTTTAAGGTGAGGTCTTTTTCCTTCGATATAGCCCCGGCAGCCCCATGGTCCTTACCACCATGGCCGGCATCGATGACAAGCTTAAAGCGCTTGTCAGCGCCGTTTGCCGTAAATGCAAACATCAGGAGCATCATTAAAAAGGAAACAAACCTTCTGAACATAGATGAAAAGTATCTTTTGCAAAAGTAATGAAAACTATCTGTAAACCGTCTGCAGGCTTTAAGTTTTATCATTTATTAAATGTAATTCGACGCCTGCACCCTTGCAATCAGCCCCCATGGGGGGATTCAGCTTGGTAAGATTTACCTCCACGGCCTTCACCATGGGCCAGCGATTCATAACAACTTGGCCTATACGACAAGCGACATGCTCTAAAAGATTGGATGTCACCCCCATCTCGCGCTTAGCCAAGGCGTAAACTTCGGCATAATTCACCGTATCGCTGACATCATCGCTGACCATTGCCCCCGACACGTCAACCCGCATACGCAGGCTAAGCTCATAGTCGTTGCCTGTTACGCGCTCCTGCGCCTCCACGCCGTGAAAGGCATGAAAGCGCAGTTTGCGTATATAGATATAGCTGTCTTTCAGCATCATGCAACATCAACCGCAACGGCTTGCCCCGCAATTTGTGCAGATCAGGCATCCCTCCTGATAGACGAGGGTCTCCTGGCCACACACCGGACAGGCTTGCCCGGACGCCTTGGAACCATTGGTAACATACCTTTTTAGGGCACGTTCCACACCATTCTTCCATGTATTGATGCTCTCGTCCTTGAGCTGCAAGGAGCTGACGAGCTTGATAACATGAT
>CAYVGR010000008.1:21187-26478 GCA_964450065.1 uncultured Prevotella sp.
GTATTGATGCTCTCGTCCTTGAGCTGCAAGGAGCTGACGAGCTTGATAACATGATTGATTGGCATGCGGTAGCGAAGTACGCCGGATATCAACTTGGCGTAATTCCAATACTCAGGATTGAACTTGGAGCTCAGCCCCTCGACGGTAGTCTTGTACCCACGCTTGTTCTCAAACTGGAAGTCGTAACGGTGAGTTCCGTCCTCGCAGGTTTGCTTGATAATATTTCCCTTCACCACAGACTTGGGCAACACAATGCCCTCGTCATCGTCCTGAAGACCGGTGAAGATTTCATAAGGATATCCATCGAGCAAGCCTACAAAGGCCACCCACTTCTCCTTGTTGTTCTGGAAGCGCACAACGTCACATTCCAGCACCTTCGGACGGGTTTCCTGCACCATGGGGTGGTTCAGGGTGGGAGCAGTGATGGGTTCCGGCACTTCATGCTGTTCTTCTTTCTTCTTGTCTTTCTTGGACACGGAGACCATCACTCCCGACCGACTGCCGTCCCGATAGATAGTGCAGCCCTTGCAGCCCGAGCGCCAAGCCTCCACGTAAAGTTTGTTGACCAAGGCTTCGTCTACATTGGCCGGCAGGTTCACGGTGACTGAAATGCTATGGTCTACCCACTTTTGAACGGCACCCTGCATACGCACCTTCATCAACCAGTCAACATCATTGGCCGTGGCCTTATAATAAGGAGAACGGGCTACCAGGTCGTCGATTTCCTCCTGAGAGTATTTCTTTTCGGTGTCAATGCCATTGATCTCCATCCACGTCAGGAACTTTTGATGATAAACGATATACTCCTCGAAAGAGTCGCCCACCTCATCAACATAGTCCACATGCACGGCTGTATCGTTGGGGTTTACCTTGCGGCGGCGTTTGTAAACGGGCATAAACACCGGCTCGATGCCGCTGGTGGTCTGCGTCATCAGCGATGTGGTGCCGGTGGGGGCAATGGTCAGGCAGGCGATGTTGCGGCGGCCATGTTTCAACATGTCCTCATACAGCTGCGGATCGGCCTCTTTCAGTCGGTTGATAAACGGATTGTTCTTCTCGCGTTCGGCATCATAAATTTCAAAAGCACCACGCTCTGCTGCCATCTTCACGGACGACCGGTAGGCATTCAAGGCCAAGGTCTTGTGTACTTTTACAGAAAACTCGGTAGCCTCCTCGGTGCCATAACGCAGCCCCATTGCTGCTATCATATCGCCCTCGGCCGTGATTCCGACACCCGTCCGACGTCCCATGCCGCTCTTGCGTTTTATCTTCTCCCAGAGATGACGCTCCGTGAACTTCACCTCTTCGCTTTGCGGGTCGCTGTCTACCTTGCCTAATATCATATCGATTTTCTCCATTTCCAAGTCGACGATATCGTCCATGATGCGCTGTGCCAGCTGAACATGCTTGGCGAACTTATCGAAATCGAACGAGGCTTCCTTGGTAAATGGATTTTCCACATAGCTGTATAGGTTCAGGCTCAGCAGTCTGCAACTGTCGTAAGGACACAGGGGAATCTCACCGCAGGGGTTGGTACTCACCGTGCGGAAGCCCAAATCTGCATAGCAATCGGGTATGCTCTCGCGGATAATCGTATCCCAGAACAACACGCCGGGCTCTGCGCTCTGCCATGCGTTATGCACTATTTTTTCCCAAAGCTTGCGTGCGGAAATCTCCTTTTTTACCATGGGGTTCTCCGCATCAAGCGGGAACTGCTGCATATATGGCTTATCTGCCACGGCGGCTTCCATAAAGGCATCGTCTATCTTGACGCTTACGTTGGCACCGGTTACCTTTCCTTCGGTCATCTTGGCATCGATAAAGGCCTCCGAATCAGGATGCTTGATGCCAACCGACAGCATGAGAGCACCACGGCGTCCGTCCTGAGCAACCTCTCGGGTGGAATTGCTGTAACGTTCCATAAACGGTACAAGACCGGTGGAAGTCAAGGCAGAATTGTTGACGGGGCTGCCTTTGGGACGGATGTGACTCAGGTCGTGACCCACGCCTCCTCGGCGCTTCATCAGCTGAACCTGCTCCTCGTCTATCTTCATCACAGCACCATAACTGTCTGCATCGCCATCAAGCCCTACCACAAAACAGTTGCTCAGCGATGCCACCTGCTGGTTGTTGCCAATTCCGGTCATCGGACTTCCTGCGGGAATGATGTAGCGGAAATGGTCCAGCAGGCCAAACACATCCTCTACACTCAGAGGATTTTCATACTTTTGCTCTATTCGGGCAATCTCACCGGCAATACGCCAATGCATCTGTTCGGGCGACTTCTCATAGATGTTGCCATAGCTGTCTTTCATGGCATATTTGTTGACCCACACCCTGGCGGCCAGCTCGTCACCGTCAAAATACTTTAATGAAGCCTCAAATGCCTCATCATAGGAGAATGTCTTTTGTTTTTCCATCAGTTATATAGTATAATTTGTTTTGAATTTGGTAACTGCAAAACTACAAAAGAATTTTGTAATTCGACTAACTTCGTATAGATATTTGCAGGCAAAGTTTACTAATTTGGAAATTTTTAATAACTTTGCAATAAACAAAATTTTCTGAAATGAAAAACTTAAACCAACGTCGAACCATCCGGAAATACTCCAACAAAGAGGTTTCCAATGATTTGCTCCACCAATTACTCGAACAGGCAGAGCGAACGCCCACGATGGGCAACCTGCAACTATACAGCGTCGTCATAACAAGAGATGCCCAAAAGAAAGAACAGCTTTCGCCGGCACACTTCAATCAACCCATGGTGAAAGAGGCACCGGTGGTACTTACATTCTGCGCCGATTTTCGCAGGACATCGCTCTGGGCAAAGGCCAGGAAGGCTCAACCGGGCTACGATAACTTCCTGAGCTTTATCAATGCTGCCACCGACGCCTTGCTCTACAGCCAAACGTTTTGCAACCTTGCCGAGGAGCAAGGCCTGGGCACGTGCTTTCTGGGCACCACCGTGTATATGCCTCAAATGATTATTGACACGCTGAGCCTTCCGAAACTTGTCTTTCCCGTGGCAACAATCACACTGGGATGGCCCGGCGAATCACCGGCCCTGACCGACAGGCTGCCTCTCGAGAGCATCATCCACGAAGAGACTTACGAAGACTACACGCCCGAAAGAATAGACGAATTTTACACATACAAGGAGCAGCTGCCCGAGAGTCGGCACTTCGTTGAAATCAACAACAAGGAGACCCTGGCGCAAATTTTTACCGATATTCGCTATACCAAAAAGGATAACGAGGCCATGTCGGAGGGTTTGCTGAAAGCTCTGCGCACACAAGGTTTTCTCCCATAAAACAAAGACGGCATTTTATTATACGAGGCATGCCACCACCGACGAACCGTCTTAACATCAACGATGAAGGCTTGCCCACAACAAATCCTCCCGGACAAAGCTCATCATGAACCTGTCCGGGAGGATTTTATGTATCATACAGCGATAATGTTCGCGCCGTATATATTATGTCATCGCCATTACTCTACAATGATAGGCTTGTACTTCGGCACAAGAAGCTTCATAACCACCCATCCGACAAGATAAGCCACCGAGCAGATACTGAACACTATCATGTATCCGGCAGGTTTGCCCTCGAAGCCCATGAACTGGAAAGCTGCTCCCTGTGCATGTGCATAATAGAAGAGCATTCCCGAGCCCTTGTTGATCAGGAACGACCCAATACCGCCCGCCATGGCACCGATACCGGTAATTGTTGCAATAGTAGATTTGGGGAACATGTCGCCAATGGTCGAATACAAGTTGGCAGACCAAGCCTGATGTCCTGCACCCAACAGGCCGATTATCACTGCCGGCCACCATGCGCTGTACGTTCCCAGCGGCTGAGCCAAGAGACCCAAGATGGGGACACATGCAAAAATGAGCATGGCACGCATACGGCCTACATATGGGTTCATGCCCCTTTTCTCCACGAAATAGGTTGGCAAATAGCCTCCGCCAATGCTCAGCACTGTCACGATGGCATAGAGCGTGAATATCAGCGCAATGGCCATCGCAGAGTCAGAGGTGTAGCCATACTGGTCGGAGAAGTATGCCGGAGCCCAGAAGAGGAAGAACCACCACACGCCGTCCGTGAGTAACTTACCCATGATGAACGACCAAGTCTGACGATAGGTAAAGCACTTGAGGAAACCGATAGTCTTCTCTTCCTTTGCCTCGCCGGCTTCAGTGTTTTTTTCTTCTTCATCATCCTGCTCAATGTAAAGCAATTCAGCCTGGTTTACATACTTGCTATCTTGTGGCTTGTCATAGAGCCATATCCAAAATGCCATCCAAACAAAACCCAGAGAACCAATGATGATAAATGCCATTTCCCAGCCCAACGCACGGGCAATCAATGGAATGGTGGCAGGAGCTACCAATGCACCGATAGAGGCACCGCTGTTGAAGATAGACGTGGAGAATGCACGGTCTTTCTTTGGGAAGTACTCTGCCGTCACCTTGATAGCAGCAGGGAAGTTTCCTGCCTCACCCACGGCAAGGATAAGGCGACACGACAGGAACAGCCAAACGCTAATGGTAGCAATGGCAACGGCAGCGTCACTGCCGGCCTGAACCATACGCAGCGCATCGATAGAGTTGTAACCCTCAACCTGCATGGCTACCCATCCACAACCGGCATGCATCACTGCACCTACAGACCACACGCCAATGGCTATGAGATAACCCTTCTTCGTGCCCATCCAATCGACAAACTTTCCGGCAAACAAGTTGGCTAAGGCATAAAAAATAGAAAACCAGCCAGTGATTGTTCCATAATCGTTGTCGGTCCAATGGAACTCAGGGGCGATAAAATCT
Source organism: uncultured Prevotella sp. (assembly GCA_964450065.1). Lineage (GTDB taxonomy): Bacteria > Bacteroidota > Bacteroidia > Bacteroidales > Bacteroidaceae > Prevotella. Next base: position 26,016 of record CAYVGR010000008.1, read on the forward strand.
TTCCAGGTTAGTGATAACACCTGGCGATCCAGGTAGTTCACTGTGGTTGCCAGGAACAGCAAACCACAGATGACCCACCGGAAGTTGGACATTTTTTTTGTTTGAATAGCAGACATCTTTTAGTTTTTATATGTAGTTTTTCTGATTATTTCAAATCAGGGATAGGAATAACCTGCATGTCAGTATAAACAAGGTTTTCACCGGCCATACCCCAAATAAAGGTATAGTTGCTTGTACCTGCAGCACAGTGAATGCTCCACTGCGGAGAAATCACAGCCTGCTCATTGTTGAGCCAAATGGGGCGTGTTTCCTGAGGTTCACCCATCATATGCAGAATTTTCTGACCCTTGGGCACCTTATAATACATATAAGCCTCCATGCGACGGCAGTGCGTATGAGCCGGCATGGTGTTCCAAACAGAACCCTCCTTCAACTCAGTAACACCCATCTGAAGCTGGCAAGT
>CAYVGR010000009.1:0-26102 GCA_964450065.1 uncultured Prevotella sp.
TGGCGGGCTATTACAAGTTTATCGTGGAGAAGTATCTTGAAATCATTCCTGTCAATCAGCAGTACGGCATCACGGCCTGGGGTGTTACCGACAGCCCTGAGGACAGTTTCTGGAGAGCCGGAATGCCTATTGGCTTATGGGACGTAAACTATAACAGAAAGCACACCTATGCCGGATTTGCCGATGGCTTGTCGGGTAAATAATCCGAAAGCAACAGCTTGGCGTGACAGCTGTGGTTGAATACGTCACTTTTGATGATGAGCATACTCTATTACGATGCACGTTGTATTTCTTGGAAATACGCGTCCGCGTGGTAATAGAGCATCTCTTTTTTCTCATCAACACTACATATCAATAAACAAATGAAGAAAATCAATTTTATCTTATACCTGCTCTCTGCGGTGCTATACGCTCAGGCAGCCCCCGCATTTGTCGACTATGACAACAATGGCGGTGTTCGGCTTGCAGACAAAGATTACCCCGCTGTCATCTCTTTCGATGCCAATGATTTTCCCGGTGTTAAAATCGCTATCGAAAGCCTTCAGAAAGATTTTGAGGCCGTTACGGGAATTCAAGCGCAAACTCATGCAGACGGGCATATTGTCATTGGTACTTTGGGTAAAAGCAAGGCTATAGACCGTTTTGTCAAGCGTGGCATCATCAAACAGTCCGACCTCAAAGGTAAATACGAGAAGTTTGTTATCAAGACCGTTGATGATAAACTTGTTATTGCCGGGAGCGACAAGCGTGGCACCATTTATGGCATCTATGAACTCGCCCGTCAGATAGGTGTGTCTCCTTGGTATTACTGGGCAGACGCACCCATTGCCAAGCACAATGTGATATATGCTCGCCATGGGGAGTATACAGACGGGGAACCAGCTGTTAAATATCGGGGGATATTTCTCAACGATGAAGCGCCCTGCCTTACCACATGGGTGAAAAACACATTCGGGACTAATTACGGCGATCACCGATTCTATGCCAAGGTGTTCGAACTCATACTCCGGCTCAAGGGCAACATGCTGTGGCCTGCCATGTGGGGATGGGCATTCTATGCCGACGATTCGCTGAACAGTAAGACCGCCGACGAAATGGGGGTTATCATTGGTACTTCTCATCACGAGCCCATGGCCCGCAACCATCAGGAATGGGCCCGCAACCGCAAGAATTATGGTGCGTGGAACTATCGCACCAACAAGACCGTTATCGACAAGTTCTTCCGCGAAGGCATCGAACGGGCTAAACATACGGATGACATCATCACCATTGGCATGCGAGGCGATGGTGACGAAGCTATGAGTGATGAGGCCGATACACGACTACTGAAAAACATTGTGAAAAACCAGCGCAAGATCATAGCCGATGTAACGGGTCGCCCGGCAAGCCAAACGCCACAGGTATGGACACTGTACAAAGAAGTGTTGGAATATTACGACAAGGGTATGCGCGTGCCCGAGGATGTCACACTGATGCTCTGTGATGACAACTGGGGCAATGTCCGCCGTGTGCCTTCGGCCGCTGAACGCAACCGTAAGGGCGGATGGGGATTGTATTATCACGTAGACTATGTGGGCGCGCCACGCAACAGCAAATGGCTCAACGTGACCCCCATACAGAATATGTGGGAACAGCTTCTGTTGGCTTATACACATGGCATAGACCGTATTTGGATACTCAATGTGGGCGACCTCAAACCAATGGAATATCCCATATCGCTCTATTTCGATATGGCATGGCACCCTAATCGATACAGTGCAGCCAACATCACTGATCACGCTGTGTCTTTCTGCCGGGAGTTTTTCGGTGATCATCAGGCCGACGAGGCCGCACGCATCCTCAATCTTTTGTGCAAGTACAACGGTCGTATCACAGCCGAAATGCTCGATGCCAACACGTACAATATCGAAACGGGGGAGTGGAAGCAGGTGACCGATGAATATCTCAAGCTTGAGGCTGAGGCGCTGCGCCAGTATATCACGTTGCCAGCCACCCATCGGGATGCCTATCAGCAGATTATCCTTTTTCCCCTGCAGGCCATGGCCAATATCTATGAGATGTATTATGCGCAGGCCATGAATCACAAGCTCTACAAACTCAACAATCCGGATGCCAATATTTGGGCCGATAGGGTGGCCGATGCTTTCAGGAGAGACTCGTTGTTATGTGCTGGCTACAACAAGGAAATAGCCGGGGGCAAGTGGGACGGCATGATGATTCAGAAGCACATTGGCTACAAATCTTGGAACGATGATTTCCCCAAGGATGTTATGCCCAAAGTATTCCGCGTTGCCAATACGCAGCCAGGCGGCTATGTCTTTACTGCAAAAGACAGCGTGGTGGCCATGGAGGCCGAACACTATCATACGGCAACAGATGCCGCGGAGGCCCAATGGACGGTGATACCCCACATGGGACGCACACGTAGCGGCCTTACCCTGATGCCCTATGACAAGCCAACGGACGGCGCTCTGCTTACCTATAAATTTTCGCTGAACGGCATCAAGACCAACACGGTAAAGGTGCACGTCGTCGTGAAATCCACACTCGACTACCTCAACAAGGGCAGTTTGACTTATACGGTTTCGCTGAACGGTGGCCAACCCAAGGAAGTGCGGTTCAACGAAAACCTTAATGAGAAGAAGGAAAATATTTACAGCATATACTATCCCACGGTAGCCCGCCGTGTAGTGGAATCTGTCATAGAGCTGCCCATAGACAGTTCGGCTCAAGACTTGCACACGCTTGTCATACGACCCAACGACCCGGCCATTGTGTTCGAGAAGATTGTAGTAGATTGTGGCGGCTATCGCCCCTCTTATCTTTTCATGAACGAGTCTCCTTGTCGGAGATGAGATGCAAACAAGTTCATCCGAACACTATAAATTGAAGAACTATGTTTAAGGTAGGAATTATTGGGGCAGGGTGGATAGCCGGTAAGATGGCCGAAGCCTTGGCTCCCCTGAAAGATTACGAAGTTTACGCCATTGCTTCCAGAACACAGGCCAAAGCCGATGAGTTTGCACGAAAATAGAATGTGAAAAAGGCGTATGGCAGTTATACCCAATTGGTTGAGGACGACGGAGTGGACCTGGTGTATATTGCTACGCCACACTCACACCATTATCAGCATGCCATGTTGGCGATAGAAAACCACAAGCCCGTGCTGGTCGAAAAGTCGTTTACGGCCAATGCCCGCGAAGCTCAAAAGCTTATTGCCACGGCATGTGAGAAGGGTGTTTTCATCACCGAGGCCATTTGGACGCGATACATGCCGCTGTCTGAAAAGGTGAAACAACTGATGGATAGCGGAATTATTGGCGAACCACGTGCCTTGACGGCCACTCTGTGTTACATGATGGAGCATAAGGAACGCATCATAAAACCCGAACTGTGTGGTGGTGCGTTGCTCGATTTGGGCGTCTATACGCTGAACTTTGCACGCATGTATTTTGGAACCGACATCGTAAAAACAGTGTCCAACTGCATACTGGGTGATACGGGTGTAGACATGCACGAGTGTATCTCCCTGACTTATGCTGATAACAAAATGGCCAACCTGCAGTCCGGGGTGCTCTGTCTGAACGATCGGCAGGGCATCATCAGTGGGGTAGATGGCTATATCCGGGTAGACAACATCAACTGCCCCGAGCAGATAGATGTTTACCGCAACTATGAATTGGTGGAAACTGTCAGGAAGCCCGAGGATATGGTCAATGGTTATGAATACCAAGTGATGGAGTGTTGTCGGTGTATCAACGCAGGACTACAGGAGTCGCCCATGATGCCGCACGTTGAAACCATCAGTATTATGCAGCAGATGGACGCGCTTCGCAAGGAGTGGGGCGTAAAGTATCCGATGGATGTGGATTAGAAAGTAAGGCTAAGGTTTTAGCGGACGGCAATAAATTCTTTTATGTAAAATTGGATTACCAAATTTCAATGATTATTTTCTGTTCTTCCAGAGAAAAAAGCGCCATGTTTTGACGGTCATAATCTACCGGAAAAACCCGAAAATATCAAGAGTTTTGCGATAACTGTTTTATCACGATGCGTTTTGAACTTCAAGGTCGAGTGAATACAGCTTTAACGTCTTGTGTTTAGGGCGTAATCACGATGCCATTCGATATCCAACGGCGCGCCATAAAAATGATGCCACAAAGCCAGATTTTGTCCATCGGCTGATTATCAGCCTGTTACGAGGTTCTCAAATTTCGCGGATTTCAGACCGAGGGATAATTGTTTTAAAATACGCAAAATATGGAAGGGGATTTGTAAAGGAATTTGGGAGTTTCAAATATGTCAGGATTTACGGGAATCATCATCAAGAGAAAGGAAAATAGAAACAGCTGGTTTTCCTATCTTCAATAAAAAATTCCGGACTGCCCAGTTGTTGGGCTGCCCGGAATTTCCGTTTATAAACAATCTATTAATTATTTGGTATATAAGGCCACTAAGGTTTCATATTTTTCCTGTTTGCCGGAGATTTGTTTCGGCTCGCCGTTCTTCTTGGCATATTCAACCATTTGCTCGAGGTTCATCTTGCCCTCCTCGAAGGCCTTGCCTTCGCCGCTGTCGAAGCTGGCATAGCGCTCTTTGAACATCTTGGGCAATTCGCTTTCTTCAAGAATGGCTGCAGCGTTGAGCAACGCACGTGCCATGGCATCCATGCCGCTGATATGGGCGATGAAGATATCTTCGGGGTCTGTCGAGTTGCGACGGAGCTTAGCGTCGAAATTTGTGCCGCCATTGCCAAGACCACCGTTGCGGATAATCTGCATCATGGCCTGGGTGAGCTCGAAGTTGTTGATGGGGAACTGGTCGGTGTCCCAGCCGTTCTGTGCATCACCACGGTTGGCATCGATAGAACCAAGCATGTCATTGTCTACGGCCACGGCCAATTCGTGCTCAAAGGTATGGCCTGCTAAGGTAGCATGGTTGACCTCGATGTTCACCTTGAAGTCCTTGTCGAGTCCGTATGCCCTCAAAAATCCAATAACGGTTTCGGTGTCGACGTCGTATTGATGCTTGGTCGGCTCCATAGGTTTAGGCTCGATGAGGAAGGTGCCGGTGAATCCCTTGGCACGGGCATAGTCGCGGGCATTGGTCAGCATCTGTGCCAAATGGTCTTTCTCTCGCTTCTGGTCGGTGTTGAGTAGGGACATGTAGCCTTCGCGGCCACCCCAGAATACATAATTCTGACCACCCAACTTAATGGTTGCGTCAATGGCATTCTTAATCTGAACGGCAGCCCGGGCTACAACATCAAAGTTGGGGTTGGTGGCGGCACCGTTCATATAACGTTTGTGACTGAACACATTGGCTGTGCCCCACAGGAGTTTGATGTTGGAATTCTTCATCTTCTCCACTGCATAGTCTGTAATAGCTTTCATGCGAGCTTCATACTCCTCGATGGTCTCGCCCTCTTCGACGAGGTCTACGTCGTGGAAGCAGAAATATTCGATGCCAAGCTTATCCATGATTTCAAAGCCTGCGTCCATCTTGTCCTTGGCGCGCTGAACCGCATCCTCGGCCTTGCCCCACTCGTAGCAACGGGTTGCACCGCCAAACTGGTCGCCACTGGCATCACCAAGAGTATGCCACCAGGCCATGGCAAACTTTAACCAGTCTTTCATTTTCTTACCCATAACCATGCGCTCCGGCTCATAATAATGGAAAGCCATTACATTTTTACTGTCTGCTCCTTCAAAAGGAATCTTGCCAATTTTCGGAAAATACTGTTTTGTCATAATTGTTTTTCTAATTTGTTAAATATATTATTTTAGTTCATTAAATGATAGAAGACTTGCCTATAAGCCTTGTTGTTGATGTTCTGCCTTGTTCGAGGTGGCATAAAGTCCGATGCAGTTGCCGATAAACCCTCCGCTTCTGGATGTGCTCAAATTGATGGCGTCGACGCCCTTGCACAATAATGACCATGGGTTGTTGCCAACGGCATAATAGAAGTCGTAGTAGCGCCCCTTGCCCTCAACTTTCAGTTTGAGCTCACCATCAGGGATAAAGGCAGAAGCGATTACAGAGTTTTGCTTCTCGGCACGTGTCAGCACCACAGCTTGTTTGCCTTGTAGGAGTGTTTTGCCGAAGATAAAGTTATGGTTCTCATTTTGCAAGAGGGCCATACCTGCAAGGTGTTTTTCATCTTTAACCTCGAAGGATACAGCGGTTTCCGCTATGAAATGTTCGTGCTGCTGGCGGGTCCAAACGGCAGAAATCGCATCACGCTGATAGATGTTTGTACCTAAGGGTTGCAGCAAGAGCTTACCATTCGCAACGCGATAGAACTGCGACGGATTGCGGAGGAAGAACCACTTTTGTGAAAGCTCGGTGCCCGGGAAGTTGTCTGTGTACGAGAAGTTGCCGGTTAGTTCATTCTTGGACAATGGCATCAGTCCTGTCTTGGTGCCTACCGGAGGTATCGCAATGCCGGGCTTGAGGATAGTCGGCCATCCGTCTTTCCACGTTACGGGCAGCAGATAGGTGTCGCGCCCTGTGTTGTAGAAATCGTTTTCATAAGGACGACAGCCCAGGAACACAGCCCACCAGTCGCCCTTTTTGTCCTGAATCATATCGGCATGTCCGGTACTGGTGACAACATTGGGGCGGTTGGGGTCGAGTCCTGTGCGTTGAGTCAGAATGGGGTTATTAGGGGCTTCCTCCCACGGTCCTTTGGGGTTCTTAGCTCGGAAGATCACCTCGCTGTGCCATGCACCTGTTCCGCCCTCGGCACACATGAGGTAGTAATACTTGCCTATGCGATAGAGATGCGGTCCCTCAATCCAGATAGGACGCTTCTCCACCTTTGTGCCACCGCGTACAATCTCGATGGGTTCGCCAATGGCTTTGTCGTTTTTGACATCAAATTCTATGAGACGGATGGCACGTTGACCCTCATAGTCGGCACCACCCATAACAGGAGCATTGTGGACGATGTAGCCCTTGCCATCCTTGTCGAAGAAGAAAGAGGGGTCGATGCCGTCGATAATGGGTAGGTAGATGGGGTCGCTCCAGCCTTTCTCCGGGTCTTTACTCTTGACATAGAAGTTGCCTCTCCCTACATTTGTGGTAATCATATAGAAGGTTTTGTTCTTCTCGTTGTATTCTATGGCCGGTGCAAAGATGCCGCCTGACACCCGCTGCTTGTCCAGTGGCAGTTGCGAGGGACGGTTGAGTACATAGCCAATAGATTCCCAGTTGACCAAATCCTTGCTTTTGTGGATTGGCACGCCGGGATAAAAGCTGAAAGAAGAGTTGACGAGATAGAAAGTGTCACCTGCCCGACAAATGGATGGGTCAGGATAAAAACCTGCCAATATGGGGTTATAATATTGTGTCGTTGGATTGATTTTTTGTTGGAAACGGGCATCGTCTCCCGTGTAGGAGAAATAGCTGAACGATGCGTCCTGAGCCATGGCCGTGGTACATAGTGTGAACATGGCTATGGTGCTGTATAAGAGTTGTCTCATGTATATATTCTGTTTAGATTTTCTCTACTATTTTCAGTGGGTACCAAAGAAAGCGTTACTTGCTTTCCATTCGAATGATTTTATCGTTCTCATCATATTTTAATTCCATCACTTTCATGCTTCTGAGCCATGTTTTGCCATCGGATGGTACACAGTCGTGGTGGAACAGGTACCACCTGCCCTTGAATTCCACGATAGAGTGGTGAGAGGTCCAGCCTACTACCGGGTCGAGAATGACTCCTTGATAGGTAAACGGGCCGTATGGACTGTCGCCTACGGCATAGCAAATGTAATGCGAATCGCCGGTGGAATACGAGAAGTAGTAACGTCCTTTGTATTTGTGCATCCATGAGGCTTCGAAGAATCGATAGGGGTTGTCGGCCTTCAAGGGTTCTCCATTCTCGTCGACGATGAGTATTTCGTGCGGTGCCTCGTCAAACTGAAGCATATCGTCGCTCATGCGTGCTATACGTGGCGAAAGTGCCGGCTCATCGCCTTCAGGCAAGTGTTCCACGCCAAGTGCTTTGTTGCCATCATAGCGTTGCAGTTGGCCTCCCCAGATACCACCGAAGTAAACATAAATTTTGCCGTCGTCATCCTTGAATGCGCATGGGTCAATGCTATAAGAACCACGGATAGGATCGGGCTGAGGGATAAACGGGCCTTCAGGCTTGTCGGCAATAGCCACTCCGAGATGAAAAGTTTGCGTTTTGTCCTTGGCACAATAGATCAGGTAGTATTTGCCGTCTTTCTCCACGACATCATTGTCCCAGAGTTGGCGGTCGACCCATGGAATGTCTTCCAAGCGGAGGATGACACCATGATCGGTAACCTTTCCTTTTTCCACATCATCGAGAGAGAAAACGTGATAATCTTTCATTTGGAAGTGTCCGCCGTCGTCGTCAAAAGCTGCACCACTTTCCCAATCGTGTGATGGATAGATATAAAGTTTGTCGTTGAAAACATTGGCAGAAGGGTCGGCCATGTAGTCTTGAGGATATAGATATCTTGGTTTCATGTTGGTTGGTTTAAATAAAGGTTATACATTGGTGAAAAGTGGCACCACCATTTAATGGAATGGTGCTCACTGGTTATATTGGTTTGGAGCAAGCCCGAATACAGGCTTGGGTCATCATGCTATGGATTTGTTATCTGTTTTCTTCAAACATTTTGATAATCTTTTGCACAACCGGCTTTTCTTTGTAGTCTCGGTCGAAGAGCAATGGGTAGTTGGTGCGTCCGTGAATAGGCCAGTCGTTGAGCCAAGACGTGGCATCAGTAACACCCCAAAGAGTAACGCGGAGAATGTCTTTCTTGTTGCGCTCGATTACTTTGAAGAAGTTGAGATACTGCTGTTCAAAGATCTTGTTGGCTTTTTTGGTCAGTCCCTTGGTGTAGGGGTTGTACTTGGTATCGTACTGGAAGTTCTGTCCTACTTCGGCACCATGGAAGTTCTCAGGCCGTGGCAACATGTTAATATCAAATTCTGTCATCTGGACTTTCACACCTGCAGCGACAAAGGCCTTGATACTCTTCTCGTATTCTTCGGGTGAAGGATAATCGTAGCCATGATGACTCTGCATGCCTACGGCATCAATGCGACATCCTTTCTCCTTCAGTCGCCTAACTAATCGGCATACAGCATCGCGCTTGGCGGGGTTGGATAGCGAATAGTCGTTGTAATATAATTCTGCATCAGGGTCTGCTTCGTGTGCGAACTTGAACGCCAACTCAAAATAATCCTCGCCGATAATCTTGTAATAAGGCGTTTTGCGATAGGTGCCGTCGTCGTTGAACGCTTCGTTCACCACGTCCCATCCCTTGATTCTGCCCTTGTAACGCGTCACGACATCCGTGATGTGGTGATACATGCGGTCGATGAGCACGGCACGTGTAACAGGTTTCCCCTGCTTGTCGGTGAACATCCATTTGGGTGGTTGCGAGTGCCACACCAAGCAATGCCCGATGACTACTTGCCCATTTTCTTCGCCCCATTGCACTGTTTTGTCTGCATCGGTCCAGTTGTATCGATGTTCTTCAGGATGAATCTCCTCGCCTTTCATGCAGTTTTCGGCAACAATGGAGTTGAAATGTTTTCTTACAATATCGGCCGATCCTTCGTCTCTGCCATTGACAATGTCTACGTTTACGGCAGCCCCCACGAGGAAGTCTTTGCCCAAAGTTTCTTTCAATGTAGGTTTCTGTGCTTGTGTTGTAGCGGTTCCCAATAGCAGGGAGACACAGAAAAGTGCAATTTTTTTGTTCATAATTAGATGTTTTAGTTATTGTGTCTTGCTTCGATTTCCTTGTTAATATCGTCAATCACTTCGTCTGTCAGCTCATATTTTGAGATGATAAACATGCCGAGAAGTAGCAGAATGGCTGGAATGACGCACACCAACCATAGAATGCCTTGTTTGGCAAAGTCTGATTGCGACACCGCATTAGCCTCGTCGAAATTCACAAACGAAAGTACCACACCCGGGACAATGCCGCCCAAAGCCATGCCTGCCTTGTAGAAGATTCCTGTTAGGGCATTTACAATACCCGATATTCGTTTGCCCGTGGTGTATTCTCCATAAGAGATAACCTCCGGAACCAAGGCCCACATATATCCCGTTGTAACGATGATACCAGTCGATTTAATAAACTGAGCAATGTACACAAGCCATATTATGTGCTTCAGGGACGGCACGATGGAGATGATATAGAGCATGGCCATACCCAGGATACCTATTGACAGGAAGAAGTAGAACATGCCACGTTTGCCTATTTGCCGTTTAATGGCGGGCACCATGGGCATGAAGATGAATGCGGGCACCGAACCCAGTCCCATGTATACGGCGGTTTGTTCGGCGGTTCCCTCTACATTATATAATATGTAGTACGATCCGGCAGAGTTGCCGATAGCCATCATGGCAAACGAGATGATGAAGAAAAAGGCAAGGATGCGCAGTGGTTTGTTGTGTATAAATTCAACCCACAGGTCGGAAACCTTGACGTTTGCCGTTTCCTTCTCGTCCATAACGACGCGTTCTCTACACTGGGTGTAGCAGAAAATAAGCAACGCTAAACCCACGAGTGCGTAAATTGCCATGGTGATGAACCATGCTGTGGCTGACTCATGTGTATTCATTTTGCCATCGGGAGAGAGTGCGGCAACGATAATTGGAATACCAAGTGATACGACAAGACCACCCGTGTTAGCAAAAAACATACGTACAGCAGTGAGGATGGTTATCTCGTCGGTATCCCGGGTGAGACTTGCATTTAAGGCACCATAGGGCACATTGACCAATGTGTAGCACATGGACATGCCCACATAAGTGATATAAGCATAAAGCAGTGAGCCCGAAAAACCATTCCAGAAACACAGAATGGCAAAGCCTGTCAGTGGTATTCCGCCCAGAATAAGATATGCACGATATTTCCCCATCTTAGGAGTGTGCTTGTCTACAAAGGCTCCGACAACGGGGTCCCACAGTGCGTCTACGATTCTTACAATACCAAACATCACCGCTACAGAGGCTGGGTTGATGCCATACACGTTGGTATAGAACAGCAGCAGGTACATGCCTACTGTCTGATAAATCAGGTTTTGAGCCAAGTCGCCGGATGCAAATCCTATTCTTTGAATCCAGTTGAGCTTGTAAAAGCCTTTAGTTGCTATGGCCTGTTTGTTATTATCCATACAGAGTTACTACTTTGTTTTTTAATTATGTTTATCGGTTAGCTATTTTCGCGGCATATTCGCCCATAGCTTGATAGCCTGCGGGATTAAGATGCAGGCCGTCTTCTGAGTATTCATCACGTAGTTTTTCCTTGTCTTCCGGGTCTCGGGTGAGTTTATCAAAATCGATGATTTCATCAAACTTACCGCTCGTTCTAATCCAATGGTTAACGGTTTGTCGCATGGCTTCGTGAAAATAGCTGTACCAACCATTACCCTTGAATGGCGTGATGGTGCCGCCATATACCTTCATACCCTTGCTCTTGGCTTTGGCGATAAGCTCCTCGTAGGCGCTTATCATGTTTTGAACCACCTCTTCATAACGACCATTGCTTGTGCCAATGTCGTTTGTTCCTTGAAAGATAATCAGTCGGTTCACATTGCTTTGTCCAAGAATATCTCGGTCGAAGCGTTTCAATGCAGGTTCGCTTAAACCGCCTTTCACAAGGCAGTTGCCACCGATTCCCAGGTTGAGCACACCTGTTGGGCTCTTGGCATTTAGTGCTTCAGCCATCATGTCCGGCCATCTGTTTTGTTTGTTCGTGGTGCTTCCACGACCGTCAGTAATGGAATTGCCCAGCACCGCGATAGCAGTGGCAGAGCTAAGCACGTTGATTTTGCAGATGTTGTACCAGTGTTCCAGCTTCTCGAAAGCCTTAAATGCCGATTTGGGCTTCACTTCGCCATGCGCAATATATGAGGTTGTGCGTGAGCCGCGGTGCGAAGTGGCGTGCTCAGGAACCTGGCTTCCATAACATATAGTAATGGAAAGCAGTTGCAGCGGCCTGAGTTGAAAGCCCAAAACGTCAGAGCTAACAGTGCCTCCTGTGGGAATTACAGTGCTCTTCTTTTTGTTGAAAGTGATATATTTAGATGTTTTTGTGTTGATATCGCAAGAGTCAAGTGCGTCGGCAATATAGACAGACTTGATTTCTACGGGGGCGGAGCCAAACTCATTACTAAGTTGCAAAACGAGCTTTTCGCCACCAATGCTGACCTTGACAATCTGCCGCACGGATGTATTTGCCAAATTTGTAGTTCTTGGCATGTCCCCCTTGCCAGTGTATTCGGCTGCGGCTGCCCAAGTTCCCGTCCAAGTGGCGCCAGCCTTGTCGTTTGGCTGTGCCAAAGCCTGCACGCTTAGCATGAAACATATCAAGAGAGATAATGTTGTTTTCATTGTTAGGTTCTGTTGGATTTAAGCATTGCAAAGATACTCATAAATCCAAGTTCAAACAATAGAATACGTTACACTTGTGTTTTAATTTATTCCATATCCCACATATATATGCTGCAAAGGCATGATTCCGCATTGTTTATGGCTGAGGGGTGGCATGTTTTGTTGTGTTAAAAAAGATTACCGTTTTCGGGTGATTATTTTTGGATCATCCAGAGCAAAAAACGCCATGTTTTAGCTCTTCTTGTCGGCTCGTGCCGTGGATAAATTCTGGGAGCAACGCGATTGCTGTCTTTTCATCGTGCGGTTTGAACCTATTGGCCATGCGAAAGAGACTTGGTCACATCGCGACTAAAGCCTAATCACACTGTCAATAGATATGCAATCGCAAGCGGTAAAACAGGCATTATATTCCGATTTCTCAAAACTAACTGAAAATCAACACTTTATAAATTGATGTAAATTTCGCGAATTTCGAGCCGAGACAAAATGATTTTCAAATACGCGAAGCATTGAGGGACGTTTGTCAGGAAAAATACAACAATCCATAATTCCGTGTTTGTCCGGCTGCAACGATTTTTGTGCAACAGGGAACATGGCGCGAAGTCTTGGCAAGTTTGGTTTGGAAACAAGCTCAATACACCCTATGTCTCTGCATATCAAGCTTTTGAAAGAGGCAAAAGAATGTAGGTGGCACAAATTTGAACGATTTGAGAATGTTTATAAACATGGCAAATGAGCAATTCATAGTTTTTTTTCATATTTTTGCAAATACTGAAATGACAAGGCGTGGGAATCAAACTTGTTGCGCCCGTCTTACTTTTTTCAACCATCTCTAAAAACTAAAATTATTAATATCCCGATGAAGAATTTATTGACGTTAATTCTGTTGACACTAACTTACACCTTGACTTATGCAGAAGACGGTTCCCGTTTATGGATGAGCACACCCAACACGTCGGTTAGGTGCAAGGTAACAATCAAGGCTCCTGCCTCTAAAACCATTGACATAGCCCGCCAGGAACTGGAAAAGCATTGGACATTGGGCAGCAAGGTGAGCTTGGTGCTCAACAAAAGACTTGGTTTGGGCGAGGGCTACAAAATTGTAGCCAAGCGTAACGGAACTTCTTATGAAGCAGCTGTTCATGCTTCCCGACCCATTGGTGTGCTCTATGGCGTATACGATTTGCTGAGAATGCAGAACAGCGGGGGCATCGCCCAGCATGGTAATCGTGCAAATATTTCTGTTGAAAAAGTTGAGAAGCCGGCTTTTTCAACACGCATGCTCAACCACTGGGACAATTTAGACGGAAGTATTGAGCGGGGCTATGCCGGTAAGAGTATTTGGAAATGGGAACAAATTAACAATGGAGTTATGTCTGAGGCTTTGGAAAACCGTATCCGGCAGTATGCCGCAGCTAATGCTTCCATTGGTATTAACGCAACGGTTTTGAACAATGTGAACGCTTCTCCCAAGATGCTCACGCGCGAATATCTCGATAAAGTGAAACTCATCGCTGATATTTTACGCCCCTATGGCATCACGACTTATCTCTCCATCAACTTTGCTACACCCATGGCTCTTGGTGACACCAAGACTGCCGATCCTCTTGACAGAACTGTGGCCAAATGGTGGAAGGAGAAAGCCAAGGAGGTTTACAAACTCATTCCCGATTTTGGTGGATTCTTGGTTAAGGCCAATTCAGAGGGACAACCGGGCCCCGGCGACTATCGGCGCACGCATGCTGAGGGTGCGAATATGCTGGCCGATGCTGTGAAGTCATACGGCGGAAGGATCATTTGGCGCTCGTTTGTCTATGGAGCCAATCATAAAAATGAAGACAGGGTCAAGCAGTCGTTGTCCGAATTCAAACCCATGGACGGCAAATTCAGGCCTAATGTCATTTTGCAGTCTAAGAATGGACCGCTCGACTTCCAACCACGTGAGCCTTTTGCACCTATTTTTATGCAGCTCAAAAAGACACCTCAATATGGCGAGTTGCAGATAACACAGGAGTATCTCGGGCAGAGCAAGCACCTGGTTTATCTTGCTCCGATGTGGAAGGAGTTTTTCTCCTTTGTACATCCGACATTGATGCAAGGCATTGCGGCAGTTGCAAACATTGGCGATGATGCCAACTGGTGTGGGCATCCTTTCTCTCAGGCCAACTGGTATGCTTTTGGTCGCTTGGCTTGGAATCCACAGCTTTCCGCCGAGGAAATTGCCGACGAATGGCTCCGGCAAACTTTCAGCATGCCCGACGAGGCCATAGCAACGATGAAAAGCGTGATGATGGAGAGCCGTGAGGCATGTGTCAACTACATGATGCCATTGGGCCTGCATCATATTTTCAAGTTCGACCACCACTATGGGCCGGAGCCAGATGGTTTCAAGGCCGACTATCCTTTGGAATGGTGCCCGGTTTACTATCACCGGGCGGACAGTGTTGGTGTTGGCTTTGACCGAACCACGACCACTGGCTCCGCTGCCACTGCACAATATCCCGAGCCTTTTGCATCAGCATATGATAACATCGCAACGTGCCCCGAAGAATATTTGCTCTGGTTTCACCATGTGCCTTGGACTTACAAAATGAAGTCGGGGAAGACGCTTTGGCAGGAACTTTGCAACAAGTATAACGCTGGAGTGGCCACGGTTCGCAATCACAGATACATCTGGCATTATAAGATGAAACCTTATGTGGATGCAGAGCGCTGGCAGCATGTAGACACCTTGCTCAATCATCAACTCGATAATGCCAGGGAATGGCGTAACGTTTGCTTAGATTATTTTCAGACTTTCTCAAAACTACCGGTAGAATAAACTCTATCTTGCACAGATGATGAAACATTTGTTTTCCTTCCTTACTCTCTTCATGCTTTCCTTGCAAACCTACGCTCAGACATATCATCCGGTGTTAGGTGGCGAGCTGAGTAATTCAGCGGCTACGTCTATAGCTGATATTGATGAGGTGATGCCACGTATGAAAGCAATTGGACTCAACACGGTGCTTGTTCCTGCCTATTGGGAGTTGATTGAACCCGAGGAGGGTTCTTTCGACTTTTCCACCGTTGATCGGGTGATCGATAGGGCGCGCGAAAACGATCTGAAAGTAATCTTCCTATGGTTTGGTGCATGGAAAAACTCCATGAGCTGTTATGCCCCTTTGTGGTTCAAACGCGACACCAAGCGTTTTCCCCGTGCCATGACGCGCTCCGGTAAACCGTTGGAGATAGCCAGCTGCTTTTCTGATAATGTGTTGCAGGCAGACTTGCGGGCTTTTACCAAATTCATGGAACGCATCGCTGCGAAAGACAGAAATGACAAGATTGTCACCATGATACAGATAGAGAATGAGATAGGCATGCTCGAAGAAGCCCGCGACCATTCTCCCTTGGCCGAGAAAGCTTACAAACAGCAGGTTCCAGCCAAGCTCTTGAAAACCTTGAAGCTAAACAAGAAGGGTACTTGGACAGAGGTTTTTGGCCATGATGTCTATGCCGATGAAAAGTTTATGGCCTATCATTATGCTTGCTATGTTGAACATTTGGCCAAGCAAGCACGCCAAATTTATGATGTACCGCTCTATGTCAATGCGGCCATGAATAGTCGGGGGCGCAAGCCGGGAGAATATCCTTCTGCCGGACCATTGGCTCATCTCATTGACTTTTGGCGTTGTGGTGCACCCTCGATAGACTTTATTGCTCCTGACATCTACGATACGGGCTTTAAGGATTGGGTGGCAAAATATGCTTTGCCCAATAATCCTCTGTTCATTCCCGAAATTCGTTGCACCTTCGATGCCGGTGTACGGGCTCTTTATACCATAGGAGAATACAGGGCGCTGGGGTTCAGTCCGTTTGCCATAGACCAAGCTCCCGAACATGTAACGGGCAGCATCACCCAGAGTTATCGGCTTGTCAATCAGCTCGTCCCGCTACTTAACAAGCACCCACAGTCATGGGGATTGCTTTTCAGCCAAGAAGATAAGGAACGTGTAATAGATGATGACGGCGTATGTATCACGGCTCGCCACTTCTTCACTTTGCCTTGGGATTCGCGCTCCAGCGACGGTACAACATGGCCTGAAGGTGGTGGAATTATCATTCGGTTGGCCAAATACGAATATGTAGTTGCTGGCAATGGGGTGGTGGTGGAGTTTCATACCCAAACCGAGCGGCAGCAACTCGAGGCTAAATTGCTGGGCGAGGATGGTTTTGCTGATGTTGGTAAGCAAGCTGGCAGCCGTCCGAACAAACTGAAAAAGTTCACGGGCAGGCGGCTTGGCTTAGGCTATGTTGATCAAGTGCGTGTGGACAAAGACGGAACGCTTCGTTACATTCGCCGTGACAACGGTGACCAGAGCCACCAAGGCCGACATGCCCGCATCTCCGTAGGCGAGAATAAGATACTTCATATCAAACTATACGAATATTGACGTTTTCCCAGAGCTAATCTGTAAACAACTGTTTATGGTACGTTTTCGTCTTGACCATAGTAGCGTGAGGGATCGTTTTTCAAATTTGCAAAATGCAGAGGGCTGTTTGCCAAGATAATATTCAATTATTAGTGCATCATTGTAAACCATAGAAATACGGGCTTGCTATCCCCTGCCTCCATAGGGGAAGATCTCACAGAACAAACAGCATGTGTTCTGCGGAAGTTGAGATGGGACAGATTCTCGTCTCTACTTCCTGAAATAACTTGCCTTGCGGAGCTTTGGTTAAAATTATTTTATCTTCGGCTTCAGTTCGTCCGGGCTTTCCTTGGTAAACATATTGACGGCAGGAGCCTCATTCTCAAAGAGATTCGTAATCACGGAAGGCTTAAGCGATATGGTTGGTTTGAAATCATCGCTCAACATATAGGTAATGATGGCTTTGCGCATTTGGCGAGCCACAACGCGGTGATCGAGGTCGTGCGTAATATCTATCGTGGTCATCAGTAACTTACCATTCAGCACATTTGCTTCCACAATCATACCCAGCTTACGACTAATATGCCATGTGTCGATAGGTTGGACGCACGGCTGATAGGCCTTGGGGAACTGCGAAAGGTTCATCACCTGCGCCCTGTTGAGCAGTTCCCACCAGTTCAGGTTGGCCCAGTTGTCTGTCGGAAACTCCTTAAACAAAGGATGATTCGTAGCTATTGTCGCTCCCGTTGTGTGTGGCGGACGCATCTTAAACCAACTGGTGTTCCAGAACACAGGCAGGTATGTCTGCTTCACGTCATTGCCATACCTCACCTTGCCGGCAGCCGTTATGAGCACCTTACCACCTTTTTCCAACATCTCCAAGGCTTTGGAATCCAGCGTGTCGGTCATCAGGAACTCCTCCCCATGGCTCTCTACGTTCGGGGAAACGAAGTCTGCCACAGCGGGGTAGACCCAGAAGTCCCACGTGTTCCGCCATGTCGTATGGGCTGTTCCTTTCCTGTCGGAGTCAACAGAGGCTTTTTTTGAGGACTGGTCTTCGGTTGTTACCGTCAGCGTGAGCTTGGTTGGTTGCTTGAATGGAGACAGACTCAAGCTCACATCACCCAATTCCTGATTCTTCCCTTCATGGATATCTTTCTGCGAGAGCAGTCCATGACCATGCTCATTCCCTTGTTCATCACGGATATCAAAGGTACTTCTCGCCAACTTTAACGTCCTGCCCGAGGCGTTGTAAATTTCCACAGGCACCTTGAGGGTTTCGTCATTGGTGTATACAAATTTAGGGAACTTGGCCAAAGGAACTACTTCCGAGCAAAACTGTCGCCACTCCTCGCTGTTCACATAGCCCTTCTCGCGCCAGAAAACATTGAGCGGACCCACGAGCGCAGTGCCCTGTCCGCTATAATCATTGAGCGAGAGAAGCTGGAATCCGGCATAATCTTTCGTTCTGAAATTGCGCTCCATCTCATATTTATAAGCCAGCACCTGCAGCTTTCCACTGGCCTGTAGGAATCGCTCTGCTTGCCCAAGCATACCGTTGTCGCGCAGCAAGTCTTCAAAAATATCAAAGTTATAGGCTTTGTAAACACCCGTATATTGCGGCCGTTCCTTCAGATCCGGGAACGCACACCACTGACCTTGTTCATGACTGAGATAAGGATCAGTGTTCTCGGGATGCTCTGCCGTAGGCTTGAAATTGCGCGGTTGCAGAATGGCCTGATAATAATCATCGTCAGATTGGGGCATGCGTTTATCCCAATTCAGGCCTCGGGCACCACCCTTTACGTGGTATTCGCTACCGTCATCCCATGCCCATCCACCACCTACCGATGCCCCGCAGTACACCCGTCGGCCGTCGGTCTTCTTCCAATAGTCCACCCATCGGTTACACCATGTCACCCAGTCGCCAGCCGGTTCGTTGCCCGCGGCCATCATCACAAACGACGGATGATTGCCGTAAGCCTCGACCATGCGCTTGGTTTCGTCCATCAGGTAGGTGTCGATATACATGCCCCGGTTGAGTCTCACACCGTGATTGGGCCAGCTTGGGCCTTCCGGCTGCAAATAAAACCCCACCTTATCGGCAGCCAGAAAAGCAGCCTCGGGCGGACAATAGCTGTGAAAGCGCATCATGTTAAGCCCATATTCCTTGCATTTCATGAAGATACGCTCCCATGATGCCACATCAGTCGGCGGGTAACCCGTGAGTGGAAAGGTGCAGTTGCCCACCGTTCCGCGAATCCAAATGGGTCGTCCGTTGAGGTAGAACTGCCTACCTTTGATCGTGATTTCCCTCATTCCAAACTGGGTTTCCACCCTGTCGTCTTTCGAAGTCACCGTCAACCGATACACGTATGGGTCGAACTCCGACCACAACCTTGGGTTTGCGATACGGATCACATAGGTCGAATCATCTTGTTTTGCAGCCCTCGCCTGGGTTCCATTCAGGGCAAACCTCAACCTTTTGGCTGCCGTTCTCGCGATAACCTTGATGCTGCCTTGGTCGACATCCGGGTATACCTGCACACACGCTATCATCTCCCGGCCCCGCGCCTGCAGTTCCATGCGTCCCGCAATGCCATTCCAGTTGCCCTGCGTCTGGTCGGTCACACTGTGCGAGTCCTGTCCCACGCACACGTTCTCAATACCGTTATACACCTTAATGGCAATCTCATTCTCGTGTCCGGGCAAAACAAACGAGGTCACATCGAATACATGGGGCGAGCTCAGACTCATCTGATGCCCCACGGTTTTGCCGTTCACCGCAACCGTGGTCTCAATATGCGGGCGTTCCAGGAACAACACAACCCGTTGCTTCCTCCACGACTGCGGCACTCTGATCTTCTTGGTATAGGTAACCTGACCCACATAATGCTTGTTGGGCGTAAGGAAAAACGGAAACTTCATGCGTCCTGCCACCCTGTATTGAGCCATATATGGGTTGTGATAAAACGAGGAGTCGTAGAGACTACCCGTCCATTTGGTATCCACACTCAGCTCGTCGCCCTTGTTGTTGGTGAGCAAAGACCCCGGCAACCTCACGCTGCCCATGGTCGACTGCCACTGGCCAGAGAGGTCTATCCTGCTCTGTCCCCAGGCGCTCAACGAACTCATCAGGCCCAACAGCCCCATTAAATATACTTTCCTTATCATGCTTGCGTCATTTTTTGAGTCATAGAAATACCCTTCTTAAGGGTGGCTTGGGAGCAGGGTTACCCTGACCACTTTCTCACCCGGTGTCGTGTCGGCCTCTTCCGGAAAATACACCGGCATATTCTCCTGCATGGGCAGCACGCTCAATTCCAACTCCGTCACGCCCTCAGGCAATCGCCACAGTCCGTATTGGAAATGGCGACCGTAGTAGAAATTGTCGGCAATAAGCTTCCCATCGGCATAGAGTCGTGCACAGTCACCTTGATAATCGATGTCGAGCAAGCCGTCGCGCTTGCCGCCAAGGTCTATGGTATAAACCGCGGCCTCGCTGAAATCCTGATCCGACGGCGCTTCCGCCACTCGCTTGGCACCTATCGTGATGGTGCGGACAGCACCTGATTCCCTCACCTTTCGGAACTTCAGCGGAACTCCTTCCACCTTCTCCCTTGGTGCCAGGAAGAGGACTTCTGCCTCTTTTTCGGTGAGCAGATAGATGTTTTTATATACGGGTCGGTCTGTTCCTCTTGGCTTCACACGCTTGAGTCTTTTGCCATTCTGCATGACAATCTCGGTGGGTATGCCGTCGATCTGCATCAGGTACACTTTCCCCTCGCGCTTAGCCACTAACTGTGCAGTGGCATAACGCATGCCTTCCACATTGACGGGCAATATGCCCATGGCATTTGCGGGAATTGTGAGCTGAGGCAGCGTCACGCCTTCCACATCAAACTGTATTGTCTTGGGCGTTAATTTTTGCAAGCGTTCGTAATTGTTGAAGAAGATGAAAGCAGCCTTTCCGGATGGCCTATGGTTCTTTCCTCTCCCTTCGACATCAAAAGAACTGCCGCTAACCGAACGGTAACACCACCGCAGATAGGAGTCGTCTCCCTTGCGCATCTGCCCTTCCGCTTCCTCCGCTAAAGAAGAGTTGGAGCTCTTGGAACCTTGGCGCGGCGCATGATATTCCATGGGAGCCAGCATTCCGCCATAATCTTTCAGGAAGAGATGTAGCGGGCGCAACTTATAATACACCTCGTTGCGCTGACCAAACTCACCGAGTGGGGCCTGAAAATCGTAGGTCATCACCGGAAGGTCGTTGTTGTTGGTCGAGGGTGTGCGCTGATGCTCGTTCAACGTGGTGAGCTTGCCTTCCGGATTCGTACCGCCATGATACATGTAATATCCTAAAAGACTGGCACCCGACCCCAGTTTCACCACGGCCATGGCCAACGCGTCTTCGGGATAGAGATAGGGGCGGCGATGATAGGCCGTGGCCATGCCTCCACCCAGTTCACAGGTAAAATAAGGATAAACCGAGGCATCGTTTGAGGACTGATGGAGGTCGGCGTCGTCACCATATTGTATGATATCCGTGCCGATACTCTTGCTGTCACGGTTGGGTTTGAAGAAAAACGCCTTCCAATAATTGCCTGCCGTGGCTTTGGTGCTCCGTTCCCAAAAACCGTCAGCATAGTCGCCATAGAGCGGAATCATCTCACCAAAGGGCACCGGCTTGCTCAATTCCGGCCATCCGGTGCGCGTATAAAGGGGCAAGTCGAAGCCAATCTCCAGGGCTATATTCTTTAAGGCCATGAGATAATCGCCCGAACCGCGATACTCGTTGTCAAATTGGGCCGCTATAACCGGTCCTCCGTCTTTCCACTGCAACCCCTGTATCTGGGTAAAGATTTGCCGATAGAGTTTGCGGCAGAGTTCCAGCCAGCGTGCGTCCGTGGATCGAAGCTTCATCGGCCGACGGTTACCAGCGTTCGCTGTCGACCGTGTCACGGCCCAATCGGGTATTCCACCATTGCGCACCTCGCCGTGGCAAAAGGGTCCCAGACGCACCACGACCGGCATATGCTCTGCCCGGCACACCTCTAAAAACTGCCTGAGGTTGCGCTGTCCGCTCCAGTCGAACTGGTCTTCCACCTCCTCGATATGATTCCAAAAGATGTAGGTGGACAGGATAGTCACCCCGCCCGCTTTCATTTTTCTCACTTCGGCGGCCCATTCGTTGGCTGGTATGCGGCTAAAGTGCATCTCGCCCATCACAGGCATCACGCGCTTGCCGTCCACCATGATGCCATGTGCGTCCCATGTGATCGTGGGTTGCTGCGCATATAGTCGATGAATGGGAAGGGAGAATACAGCAAGGAAGGTTGCCGACAGTAGTAGTTTTCTCATCTTGGTTTTAGTAAATTGTTTCTCCGACAAAGTTAAGCATAAAAATGAAAAGAAGCAATAGCCCAACCCGAAAAAGGCATTAGTCTCATATTGTCCGCAGGCTTTACGGGTTGATATTTTTATTGACAAATGCCCTCCAATGCTTCGCGTATTTGAAAACGGAAAACTGTTGGCTCAAAATACGGGAAAAATGAAGCGATTAGCAATTGGTTGACAATCAGCAAATTAGCACAAAGGCTCTTTTGATTCCATTTTTATCACCTGCGATGACATATTGAATGGCATCGCGATTACGCCCTAAACACAAGACGTTAAAGCTGTATTCACTCGACCTTGAAGTTCAAAACGCATCGTGATAAGATAGTCATCGCAAAACTCTTGATATTTTCGGGTTTTTCCGGTAGATTATGACGTTCAAAACATGGCGTGTTTTTCTCTGGAAGACCAAAAAATAATCACTGATTTTTGGTAATTTTATTTTATATATACTGAGGTTGCAGTGTTGATAAACATATCATGAGGCAGCTTGAAAAGGATTGCTGGGCGATGACTCTTTGGCTGGTTGTTTGAGCGTTTCTGTTTTCAGAAAAGACATAAAAGAGTCTTTTATCCCAATATTTTTTTGTACATTTGTAACAAAGCATACCTTTTCTCTTTTTATAAAGGAGATGCTTTACATGATGAATTACACTGTTTGGGCCTATTCAGGTTCAGCATCCAAAGGGAATATTCAATCGTCGTTTCTATTTTCAGGAAGTCACTTGTTACGTTCCTTGGTTTTTCATTCTTACTGCATACAACAGATTTCGACCATGCATCAGTGCATATACGGAGCAGATTCTAAGTATGCTATTTTTTATAAACCAAAAAGAAGGATATTGCGATGAAACTAATTATTGTATCTAACCGTTTGCCGGTCAGGGCACGGGAAACAGATCAAGGGCATTTTGTGTTCGAGCGGAGCGAAGGTGGTTTGGCCACCGGCTTAGGCTCGTTGGACTCTAAATATGAGCAACACTGGATAGGGTGGCCGGGCGTGAACACAAGGAAGAATGCTGCTAAACGCGAGATAGAGCTCTCGCTGGAGCAGATGAACTATCATCCTGTGTTCCTGACGAGTGGTCAATATCACAACTACTACGAGGGCTACAGCAACAGTACGCTGTGGCCTCTCTGTCACTACTTTTTCCCCTACTCGCAGCAGAAAAGGAAATATTGGGAAGCCTACAAGGAGGTGAACGCTCTGTTTTGTGACAAGGTGTTGCAGATTGCCGATGAGGAGAGCATCGTGTGGGTGCAAGACTACCAGCTTATGCTCCTGCCTCAGATGCTCCGCGAGAAACGGCCGAACCTCAGTATTGGTTATTTTCACCATATTCCTTTCCCGTCGTATGAGCTTTTCCGGGTGCTTCCCGACCGTTCCGAACTTTTGGAAGGGCTCTTGGGTGCCGACCTGGTAGCCTTTCATACCCATGACTATATGCGCCACTTTATCAGCACAGTGGAGCGGACGCTCCATAAGGTGTTTAGGCTGAACGAGGTGATGATAGGCAACAGAGCGGTGCACGTGGAGGCCTTGCCCATGGGAATAAACTACAATTTGTACAGTAAGGCTCATGAGAGTAGCGATGTGCAGGCATCTATCAGGAAGATGAAGGCACAGTTTGCTAACAAGAAACTGATACTTTCGGTAGACCGATTGGATTATAGCAAGGGTATCTTTCATCGTCTTGTAGGATTTGAGAGCTTCCTCATGCAACACCCTGAATACCATGGCAAGATGAGTCTGGCTATGATTGTTGTGCCGTCGAGGGACAAGGTGGATCGCTATGCTGAGATGAAACGGAAGATAGATGAACGCATCAGCTTTATTAATGGCAAGTATGCACAGGTGGGTTGGACTCCTGTGCACTATTATTACCACAGCTTTCCATTCGAGGATTTGGTGGCAATGTACTCGCTTGCCGACATTGCCCTCGTGACGCCCCTGCGTGATGGGATGAATCTTGTAGCCAAAGAATATATTGCCTCCAAGCAGGAGTCTAACGGAGTGCTTATTCTGAGTGAGATGGCCGGTGCGACATCGGAGCTGAGCGAGTCGATTTCGGTCAACCCCAATGACCCGGAGCAAATTGCAACCGCTATATACCAGGCACTGTCCATGCCCGAGGCCGAGCAGACGAGACGGCTGAAGCGCATGCAGCGCAAGGTGAGCATACAAACTGTAAACAAGTGGGCCGACGACTTTATGACCGAATGGATGACCGTGACAGAACGCAACCGACAGCTCAACAATAAATATATTACGGACTCCATCATGGCCGATTTGGTCACACAATACCGGGAGGCGGGGCATCGGCTCATTATGCTCGACTACGACGGAACATTGGTGGGCTTCGAAGATGAGCCCATGGATGCTGTGCCCACACCCGAACTGATGCAGCTGCTGGAGCGTTTGTCCGGTGATGACAAGAATAGGGTGGTGATTAACAGCGGTCGGAACCGCCACACTCTTGACCAGTGGTTTGGACAGCTTCCTGCACTTATACTGGCGGCCGAACACGGTGCGTGCTATAAGGAAAACGGCAGGTGGCACAACAATGTGGAAGACTTGGAGTGGGATGAGAATATTTCCGACATCATGGAAGCCTTTGCCCGTAAAACGCCGGGAGCATGGGTGGAGCACAAAGAGGTGGCTTTGGCATGGCATTATAGGGAGGTGGACCCCTGGATGGGTATGCTCAGGGCCAAGCAGCTGATGCAGGCCTTGTTTCCAATATGCTCGGACATCAATCTGCAAATACTGAATGGCAATAAGGTTGTGGAGGTAAAACCCAATGATTATTCCAAAGGCACAGAGGCCGAACGCTTATGTGCTCAAAACGACTATGACTTTGTGATGGCCATTGGAGACGACGTGACCGACGAGAGCATGTTCAGGAGCTTGCCCGGCGACGCTGTAACCATTAAAGTAGGCTTTGTCAGCGACGAGGCACGTTATTGTCTCCATAAGCAGGAAGAGGTGTTGCCATTTTTAAACAAAATATCTAAAGCATAACGAATAGTATATGAGCAAAAATCTTAATTACGGCATTGTGGGTAACGGCAGGACGGCTGCACTGATTTCGGAGACTGGATTTGTAGAATGGATGTGTTTGCCTGACTTCGACTCTTCGTCGTGTTTCGCAGCCTTGCTTGATGAAAAAAAAGGAGGAAGGTTTGGAATTCTGCCGGTGGGAGATTATCAGGTTAAACAGGCCTATGTGCCCCACACCAACATCCTGACCACGCACTATGTGTCGGATGAGGCTGAATTCAAGATATTCGACTTCATGCCCTGCTATTATCATGACGGTACCAATGAGCTCTACAATCCCAGCGAGATGTATCGTTATATCAGATACATCAAGGGGATACCCCGTTTTTCGGTAGTGTACGACCCACGCCCGGACTATGCCCGGGGCGAATGTGTATTCAAGATTTCGCGACACCACATAGAGACATACTCTACATCGAACAGCAAGGACAGGCAGTATCTCTACTCATCAATATCGCTCGAAAGCATTGTCAATCGGGAAATATTCACCCTGGAGAAAGATGAGTTCTTCTTGTTTGCATCCAATGAGAAGCTCACCGATATCACTTTGGAACACGAAAAAACCGAATATTGCCGCACGATGGTGTTTTGGATAAACTGGTCGGAACAAACCAAGAAGCACACGCTCTATAATGATGTCATAGAACGGAGTTTGCTCACACTGAAGCTGTTGTCGTTTCACAACGGTGCCATGCTGGCCGCCCTCACCACGAGTCTGCCTGAAATCATTGGCGAAACACGCAACTGGGACTATCGCTTCTGTTGGCTCCGAGATGCCTCCATGTCTATCGAGACCCTTGTCAAGTTCGGCCACACACGCTCGGCCAAGCGATTT